>JARRNV010000274.1:789-2540 GCA_037384685.1 Sulfurimonas sp. | reverse complement strand
TGAGCCTAAATCGTTTGCTCCAAAATGCAATGCCATCTGTCCGATGTAAGGTCCTTGCGTTACCCATGAGCTTTGAATATTTGGTACATTGTCAAGGTATAAACGTGCAACTGCCAAAAGTCTTAGGTAACGATTAGATGATGGTTTTGGCATATCTGGAATCAAGCGTAATAACTCTGTATTTTTCCCTTGAAAACTCCACATAATAAACGCTCTAAAGCCCCCTGTTTCATCTTGCAAGTTTCTTACCATATCAAGATGATCGATTATATCCTCATCGCTTTCAACTGTCCCGTACATCATAGTTGCAGTTGATTTTATACCTAGTTTATGTGCTTTTCTATGGATGTCAATCCATACATCACTATCTATCTTTTTAGGAGCAATGATGTCTCTTACTTGATCTGAAAGTATCTCGGCACCTGCACCCGGAATTGAAGCAAGTCCTTTAGCCTTTAGACGTGTTAAAACCTCTTCAACACTAATGCGAGAAACTTTTGCAATAAAGTCTATCTCGATCGAGCTAAACCCATGAATAGTAATTTGCGGATATTTTGTATGGATATGTTCTACTAAATCCTCATACCACTCAATCTTTAGTTTTGGATGCACACCGCCTTGAAAAAGGATCTGTGTACCACCAATTTCTAAAAGTTCATCGATCTTTGCATCGATCTCATCAAAAGTAAGCACATACGCATCTTCATCTTTTTCATGACGATAAAATGCACAAAACTTACAGTCTACCCAGCAGATGTTTGTGTAGTTGATGTTTCTGTCAATTACGAATGATGTTACTCCATCGGGGTGTAACTCTTTTTTTCTTTGCGTTGCCAAACGCCCTAGCTCTTTTAGATCAGCATTTCTAATAAGGTCTAGTGCTTCTTGTTTTGTTAATCTCTTTTGCATTGTCCAGCTTTTGTAGTAATATTATCCATTGCATTATTTACTTTTGCAACTCTTTGTTGTGCCTTAATTATATGATGTTCTGCCAACCACGAACCATCTCTATACGCCATTTTTACTTCACCGTAGCTATCTTTGTAAACTAAAATACGAAGTGGTAAATCAAGTCCAGCCGTAATATCTTCTTGCATAAGTTTCGTTCCAAGTTTAGGATTTCCAAACATAACCATTTTAGCCTCTTGCAATTCCATACCGACTGCTTTGGCATTTGCATCATGATTAATGGTTGCAAAAATCAATAATGATAAAAATCTCATTATTTCCAACCTTTATTTCTAGGATTTATAGACTTTCTCTTAATAACGATAGTATAAAGAATATAGATTAATACTCCAATACCGAAAGTTACTAAAATGATCTCAAACCAAGCACTCATATAAAGCATTTTATTTAAAATTGCTTTGTGCTCTTTTTCATCAACTCCATTGTCGATCATCTGCGATACATGAGAGACCATAGAGATCGATAAGCTTCCGTTTGGAATTGTGTCGTGACATGATAAACAAACACCTCTGCGATCTAGCTTATCTCTTTGTACATTACTCAAAGTTTTAGAAATGTTAAAGTGAGTTATATTCTCATCTTTATATATTCCTTCATCAACAACTCCATCTATCACCTTAGATGAACTGTGGCAAGATTCACAATCTCTTGCAGTTTTTTGAGTTGTATGTGGCTCATAAGTTTGTAAAATATTTTCTTGGCTTGTTTGTGTAACCGTTCCGTTTTTCTCTTTTTGAAAAATACTCAGAGGAGTTTTAGGCACTGCAGGAGCTATTTTTGCA
>JARRNV010000274.1:0-753 GCA_037384685.1 Sulfurimonas sp. | reverse complement strand
AACACTCTAATTTTTCTAAATGTCCTGTAATATTTTCCATTGCTATCAAACAATTTTGCGACAGTAGCCCAGCCTTTTTCAAGAGTTTAAGAGGTTTAAGCTTAAGCACTTTACCTGAAGCAAGTTTTACTAAAACCATCTCTTGATCTCTATCTAAGTTTTTTAACGGTGTTCTTTGCTCTTTTTCAGGAAGTTCCCATGGATATGCCTGCACAGTCCCGTGACAATCTTGACACTTTACTGAACTTCGAAGTTGTGAACTCCAAAAACCATCATTATGCAACTCTTCTAAACTATGGCAATCTTGGCAAAGCATCCCTTTTTGAAAGTGAATGTCACCTTGCATATGCAATAGCTCTGTTGAGCCGTAATCTTTTTGCATCAGTCCCTGAAAATTTCGAACTATAGGTTTATCGTCATTATAAAAAGTTTTGTAGTTTTCAAGAGTTACCGGAGATGTTTTTTGTTTGGGATCTTTTTTATGTTTGTAGGTTTTAGTGTGACAACTTGTACATGAAGTTGTCATAGTCTGTGCTTGTTCTTTGTGACATGAATTACACTCATTCGAAGCCATCACGGCTACACTTAAAGTTATAATGAGTGCAAAAAATTTCATAACACTACTTTTTGTCTTTACTAATTGCGTCTAATACACCGTTAATAAATTTTGGAGACTGTTCAGTTCCAAATGCTTGTGTAATCTCAACAGCTTCATTGATCACAACTGCACTGTCAAGTTCGCTAAAAAGTATC
>JARRNV010000273.1:0-2532 GCA_037384685.1 Sulfurimonas sp. | reverse complement strand
CACTTGCTTCAAAATTTTTCTCTAACTTCGGAGCAGTTTTGACATAACAAGTAAAACCATACTGTTTTGCCAGTTCTTGTGCGTATGCAACTTCATCTTTGCTCTGTTCTCGTATTCCATAATCAACAATGGCAATATCAAATTGTATATTATTATCTAAGAGTAAGAATAAAAGTGCAGTTGAATCTCCTCCGGCAGAAAATGCCAGAAGATTTTTAGAGTTTTTGAGTAACTCTTTAGTCTTTTGTTGTAGCATTATCCACTGTTGCCATCAAAATATTTCCGGCAATCCCTGTAATTTTAGCTTTATAGATTTTTCCAAACTCTACTTCTGTATCCTCTGTTCTATCGTTAACAAATATCTCTCCATCGATCTCTGTTGCCCATAGTAATTCTCTAGCGCTTAATAGGTATTCATGCTCATCGCTCTCGCCATCAATGACAATCTCTACCTCTTTTCCAATCTGATTCTCTAAAGACTCTTGTGTAACCTCTGTAACAATGTTGCCTAAAATCTCTGCACGCTTAGCAATAGTTTCTTCATCGATTTTATCTTTCATATCATGAGCACTTGTTGTTTCTTCATCAGAATACGCAAAAACATTTACACGATCAAATCCAAAACTTTTTGCAAATTCACACATCTCATCAAACATTTCTTCAGTCTCACCGGGGTGACCTACAATAAAACTGGTTCTTACAAATGAATTTTGCATATTTCGCATATAATTTAATAATTCTAATGTTTTCTCTTTTCCAAAACCACGCTTCATAATTTTAAGCATATCATCGTTGATATGTTGAATAGGCATATCGAAGTAGTTATGGAACACTTCACTCTTCTCTATACGTTTGAGTAAGTTAATAGATGTTGTTGAAGGGTATAGATAAAGAATTCTGGCAGATTTCACACCTTCGATCAGCTCTATTCTCTCAATTAGCAATGAAAGACCGTCTTTTATGTTTTTATCTCTTAAATATGAGCTAGAATCTTGTGAAACAAAAGAGAAATCCCAATACCCTTGTGCTACAAGTGATTCAACTTCTTTAGCAATTGAATCTAGTTCTCGTGAGTTAAGTTTGCCTTTGAAACTAGGGATTGCACAAAATGAACATTGCTGATTACACCCTTCTGAAAGTTTTATAACTCTTGCTTATATCTTTCACTCAAACAACCTGCCATAATAAGAACCGAATCTTCTTTTCGTGCTTCATGAAGCGACAATACAGTATTTAAAGACTCCTCTTTTGCAGCATCGATAAAACCACATGTATTGACAATGATTACATCAGCATCTTCATTCTCATCTGTAAGCTCAAAATTTTTCAATCGTCCCATCATAACTTCTGTATCTACAAGATTTTTTGTACATCCCAATGAGACTATATGTAGTTTGTTTGCCATTGCCCTACTTTGTATTGTTTTTGAAATTATAGCTAATTTTAGTCCTCTAAAGTTATAATTGCATTTATGAATAACTATGATGTAATTATTTTAGGTGCTGGAGCTTCCGGACTTATGTGTGGAGCCAATCTCTCTAAAAATCTCTCTGTAGCCATTGTCGAAGGAAATGAAAAAGCCGCAACAAAACTTAAAATCTCTGGTGGTGGAAAATGCAATATCACAAATGTATCTGTTAAACCAAATAATTTTGATGGAGATAAAGAACTCATCAAAACAGTTTTTAAAAAGTTTAACAAAGAGAAACTACTCAGATTTTTAGATCGTAATCAAATTGAACTTGAAATTCGTAAAGATCGTTACTATTTTTGTAAACACTCAGCCCAAGATATAATCGATCTTTTACTTGAACAAAATAAGCAACATCACTTCTATTATAATCATCATATTATCTCGCTTACAAAAAAGGATGATCTGTTTATTTTAAAACAGACAAACAGATACTCAGAGATAAAAATGTTGTAGTGTCAACAGGCGGCAAAAGTTTTACCAATCTTGGGGCAACAGACATTGGTTTAGATATAGCCAAAAGGTTTGCTCTTGAGATAAAAGAGTTCACTCCTGCATTAGTAGGACTTACTGTTCAACCAAAAGAAAACTGGATGAAAGAATTAAGCGGTCTAAGTACCTATGTAAATATTAAAGTTGCTGATCGAATATTGCAAGAGGAACTTCTTTTTACCCACAAGGGACTTAGTGGTCCAGCTATACTCTCTGCTTCACTATATTGGACTAAAGGGGAACTAAGTATTAACTTTAGCCCAAATGAGGCTACAGAGCTTCCAAAACGTCTGCAAAACGCACTCAAAGATAAAAGTATCACAAACTATAAATTTTCCCCTGCAGGAAATTACGGCTTTTCAAAAGCTGAAGTTTCTCGCGGTGGCGTTCTAGCAGATGAATTAAACTTTAAAACATTAGAATCAAAAAAAGTAAAAGGCCTGTATTTTATAGGAGAAGTTGTAGATATTACCGGTGAATTAGGTGGTTACAATTTTCAATGGGCATTTTCAAGCGGTTATGTTTGTGCTAAAGGTATAAAGTGAAAATTTTAATTTTTAAATTGAAAT
>JARRNV010000272.1:0-2786 GCA_037384685.1 Sulfurimonas sp. | reverse complement strand
AACTCCTCGATCGAACACTCTTGTATAAACTCAGAGTTATATAAAAATCGAACTCCATTACTTGCATAGTGGCTTACCTTGTCACTTGCTTCGTGCTTAAGACGTGAAGCAAGCATCCCAAAGTATGGGTGTTTGTTTATGAGCTGACTTTTTGCTTTTGTTAGGAGTTCTTCGGCGTTCATTATTTGTGAAGTATCTTAGTGAAATTTTTACTCCATAGAGGCCAGTTACCAAGGTAATCCAGCTCTATATTACGCCCTCTAAGATCTTGGACAATCATAATCGCAAACTCTGCAGGTAAGTTGAGTGTATAGCCTAGTAAGTGATTTAGCTCTTGAGATCTGGTATCTTCATCTATACGCATTGTAAGAGCAGTAGAGAGGATGTGAAGTGCTGATGTTTCTTCGGGAACTTCTTTTGATTCACCCGCTAAAATTGCTTCGATGTCCGGCAAAGATTTCTCAACCAATAAAAATCCTAAAAATGAAGCTGCAAGCTCCTCACCGATCGCACCGCTGAGCATTGCCAAAAGCAAGTCATCTTCGGGTTCACTCTCGAGAATTTCATTTACATACTCCCAAGTTCTTGGAGTTGCAAACGCTTTTGCTTCGGCATTTGCCCCAAAAGTAAAAAGTGCATCGGGTCTGTAAGAGATAAAAGCGATGATCGAGTTTTTAAGCCCTGAAGTAATAGCCCATGCTTTCCAGTCCTCTACGTTTGACTCCATGTCGAGGTGTATAAAACGGTTTGCCAAAGGTGCCGCCATACGAAATACAACCCCGCGATCACTCTCACGGTTTCCCGCCGCTACGATCGCCCAGCCATCTGGAAGTGTGTACTCCCCAACTTTACGATCTAATATCAGCTGATACGCCGAAGCTTGAACCATAGGAGCTGCCGTATTTAACTCATCTAAAAAGAGTATTCCCGATGAGTTTTCATCTGTAGGTAAAAACGAGGCAGGTGCCCAAACAGCTTTGTCATTTTTCGCATCAAAAAATGGAATACCGCGCAAATCTGTCGGATCAAGTAGTGAGAGACGCAGATCGATGTACTGTAACTCTTTCTCTTTTGCGATCTGCTTTACGATCGAAGACTTCCCGATCCCCGGAGGCCCCCATACAAACATAGGCACCTTCCGATCAACAAGATGGGCAATAGCTCTTTTGGCACTTTGTGGATTCATCATCACTCCTTTAATAAAGGGGTATGTACAAGTTTTGTGCCGAAGGAATTATGCTATATTTAGAAATAAATATGTATCTTGGATCCTATCAATTTTGTTTATTACTTCAATTATTTTTAATGAAATTCTAAACACTAGTACATGCTGGATTCTATTTACAATAGAATTGCTGTGTATTTATAGCTTTGGATACTATGCAATAGAAAATTACAGAACTAAATTTTCCGATCGCTTTATAGTATTTTATCTAGGAGTATCTGGAATAACATCTATTGTATTTTTAATCTCAATAATTAATTGTCAATATTGATTTGCTTGTTCCCATCGTCCCCGATGGGAATGAGTATATACTCCAACACAAAGCATTGGAGCAAGTACTTTTTTGTCAAATCAACTCACCAAGTATGCACCCTATTACGCCCTGCTTCTTTTGCTTGATAGAGTGCTTTATCGGCATTGTCAAAAAGGGTTTCAAAAGTGTAGCTTTCATCTCTTGGGTAGCTCACTCCAAATGAGGCTGTCACTTTTTTAACAGTCGAGAAGTGGAAGTTTTCTATCTCTTGACGGAGTTTCTCGGCTACACTTTGTGCAACATTTAGATCTCTTGTATATACAAGAACAACAAACTCTTCTCCACCCCATCTCGCAAAGATATCTTCATCACGCAGATGATCAGACACCACTTTACTGAGCTCTTTTAAAACACTATCACCAACAGAGTGTCCATAGGTATCATTGATCGACTTGAACTTGTCTATATCTATGATCATAAGAGCTATCCCGTTTTTGTAAGGATTTTTCCCATTGATCACCTCTTCTAAACCTCTACGGTTAAGAATTTGGGTGAGTTGATCCACTTGTGATTTTTTTCGTAAGTTTATATTGCTTCTTTTGAGTTTGATCTGCTCTTCTCGCAAAATCCCAAGCAGATAGTTAAAAAACTTTGCAACAAGCCCTACTTCAGTCCCACGCTCCTCATACACTTTTTTGTTGATATTGCCTGATTTCATGATCCTGACAATACTCTCAATCGTTTCAACCCAAGGAAGTTTTGCATTATGTTCACTTACATTAAGTCCCATAACCTCATGTTTTTTGATCACACGCATCAAGTTCAATTTTGTCAAGATATAAAACATAATCAGTCCTAAAACAACGGCAACCAAAAAGGCACTTACAATTCCAAGTAGTTGCACACCTATAAACTCATAACGACTTAAACCTTCTGGAATTGCTGCAAAAAAACCAACAGCCAATGTCCCCCATACACCTGCAAACCCGTGTATGCTAACAACACTCAAAGGATCATCAACATAAAACTTTCTCAGCAATAACTGATCACTCACATACATTACAAATGTTGCTATAAACCCAACAAAAGCCGCTTCATAAGTTGAGAACTGATCACATCCTGCCGTGATCCCGACAAGCCCTGCTATGATCCCAAAAGCAAAGATCTCTACATCTACTTTTGTTTTGGAAAACAAAGAGATGATCCAACCACTCACACCACCAAAGACTGCACCAAGGAGTGTATTCGTTAAGACGAGAGCAGCCTTATCGTTAAACGCCAAGAGGCTTCCCCCGTTAAAACCAAACC
>JARRNV010000271.1:0-3991 GCA_037384685.1 Sulfurimonas sp. | reverse complement strand
GTGTTCTCAACATTAATCATTTTAGTGCTATATTATATTCTTATCTATTACGGTATATCTAAACCGCTTACAAAATTGATGGAGCAAATCAGTAGGATAAAGCAGGGAGATTATACTGAGGTTCCAGTTGTAAAAACTGCCGATGAGCTTGAAGAGATATCGAAAAATATCAATATGTTGGCTGTAGCTGTACAAACTCGTGAAAACTCTCTTAAGCAATGGCAGTCCAAGTTAGAATATCTCTCTACACATGATGAATTAACAGGGCTTTTTAATAGAAGAAGTTTTTCTATAAAACTGGAGTATGCACTTAAAAAAGCAAAACGAAATCAGACGCAAATTGCTATTTTATTTTTAGATCTTGATGAATTTAAACAGGTGAATGATACTCTTGGACATACTATAGGAGATAATTTGCTCAAAGCTGTTGCACACAGACTTGAGACGAGCCTTCGTGAAAGTGATGTTTTAGCGAGAGTGGGTGGAGATGAGTTTAATATATTTGTAGATGGTTTTAAAAGTATAATAGAGCTACAAACTTTTGCACAAAAACTTCTTGATGATTTTACAGAGCCTTTTGTAGATGTTGAGAATGAGATAGTAAGTTCAACAAGTATAGGAATTTCCCTTTTTCCAAATGACGGAGAAGATGTAGAGACATTAATTAAAAATGCTGACCTGGCTATGTATAAAGCGAAAGAGAATGGTAAAAACAGTTATAGCTTTTACTCTTCAAGATTTTCAGAGTTTTTACAACATCGTATGGATATAGTCCAAGCACTCAAAAGTGCAATTAAAAGTGAAGATGAATTTGTACTTCATTACCAACCAAAGGTTTCGATTCAAACACAAAAAGTGGTAGGTGTTGAAGCACTTATTCGCTGGAATAGTAGTGAACTTGGTTTTGTAAGACCGGATCAGTTTATTAAGATAGCAGAAGAAACACATATGATCCTAGATATTGGCTTATGGGTATTACGTAAGGCATGTGAAGATTTTATGTTTTTAAAAAATAACAATTGTCATATAGGCAGTATAAGTGTGAATGTATCTAGTGTACAACTTGAATACGGCGATATGTTACAGAAGGTAAAAGATGTTATTACCTACACTGGTATAAGTGCTGAAGAATTAGAACTTGAAGTGACGGAAAGTTATATTGCTACACATGAAAAAAGAGCGATAGAAACCCTTACAAAGTTTAGAAATATGGGTGTTGCTTTGGCAATTGATGATTTTGGAACAGGGTACTCCTCTATGAGTTACCTACAAGCTTTACCTGTAACAAGACTAAAAATTGACAAAGGCTTTGTTGATGATCTTCCTGATTCAAAAGAGAGCACAGCTATAGTCAATGCTATTATCTCTTTAGCAGAGACTTTCGGTTTGAAAATTACAGTTGAAGGGATAGAAAAAGAGGAGCAGCTTAATTTCTTTAAAGGAAAATATTGCGATGAGATTCAAGGATATTTTCATTCTAAACCATTACCTCTAAAAGAGTTACAATCTTTCGTAAAAGAGATGAAATTTTCAGAATTAAAAGTAACAACACCATATTTAGAACTACCGGAACTATTTTACGATCTTGTAGAGCCGACACCACTTAAAAAGCCGTATATTATCGTTACATCATCAGCATGTGCAGAACTGCTAGGAGTTGATCGAGAGTTAGAAAAAGATGAAAAGCTTTTATCTATAGTCAATGGGACTGAAAAGCTTGAAGCTTCAACACCCTTTGCAATGTGTTATGCAGGACACCAGTTTGGCTACTTTGTTCCTCGTCTTGGAGATGGTCGGGCTATTAACCTTGGCAAAGTGAATGGACAAAACCTGCAACTTAAAGGTTCAGGGCTTACACTTTACTCAAGAGAAGGTGACGGTCGTGCAGTGAAGCGTTCAAGTATACGTGAGTTTTTAATGAGTGAAGCAATGCACGGTTTAGGCATTGAAACTTCACGTGCACTAGCAGTTATTGGGAGTGATACCGATGTAGCAAGAGAGAGATGGGAGAAAGGGGCTATTGTACTTCGAGTATCACCTACATGGATCCGTTTTGGTACATTTGAGTATTTTAAAACAAGACGGAAATATGATATGTTAGAGAATTTAGCAGATTATGTGATCAAAGAATCATTTCCTGAATTACAAGATCAAGAAGATAGATACTTTAAAATGTTTACTAAAATTGTGCAAAACAGTGCAAAAACTGTAGCACGTTGGCAAAGTATTGGGTTTAATCACGGTGTGATGAATACAGACAATATGTCGATTGATGGTCGTACTATCGATTATGGTCCTTATGCAATGCTAGATGATTATGAAGCGAACTATATTTGTAACCATACAGATATAGAGGGGCGTTACTCATTTTCAAACCAGCCCCCTATTATGCAGTGGAATTTATCTATCTTGGCAAATGCACTCTCACCACTTGTAAATATTATTAAGATGGAAAAAGTTGTTGAAAAAGATTTTGTAGCTATTTATGAAGGTGAATACTTAGAACTTATGAAAAAGAAGATGGGGCTTTTTGAAGAGGACCAAGATGACGTGGCACTGCTCAAATGGTTACTTGGGAGCTTACAAAGCAGTGTGTTGATTACAGCCGTTTTTTCCGTTTACTTTCATATTATGACGGGGATAAAGAAGCTCTTTTAGATTTATGTGAATGCCAAACACCACTCAAAGAGTGGTTAGAGGGATATGATGCAAGACTAAGTAAAGAAAAAATCTCACAACAAAAGCGATCAAAACTGATGCTTGGCATCAATCCAAAGTATGTTTTAAAAAATCATCTTTTACAAGAAGCGATCGAGAAAGAGGATAAAGGTGATTTTTCTATGATTCACGATCTTTTAACTGTGGCTCTTGATCCATATAGTGAACATAAAGAGTTAGAGTATTTAAACTCTCCAACTCCGATTACAGCAAAAAATTTAAAATTGAGTTGTTCATCTTAAAAATCTAGATCATCTTGGATAATTGCAAATCCATTTTTGATATCGTTTTGGGAAAGTTTTTCTTTGAGGTCTTTGTAGTAGGTGTAGAGAAGCTTGTTCTTTCTTTTGATCTCCATACGAAGATAACTACTTGGCATGCCAGATATTTTTTTATCAAAGTTTTGATTTGAGTTACATACAATTCCTGTCTTGTAAGAGATAACGAATTCATAAGCACAATTGTCTTGGAAGTTATAGAGTGATTGCAGGGTTGATTCTATCTCTTTATCTGGAGGAAAAACAACGAGCTTCATACACTCTATATGTGTGGTGAGTATTTTTTGATCTGTAACATAGACATCACCATCATCACTGCATCCAATAAAAAACACAAATATAAAACTAAGTAAAATAGTTCTCATAGATAAGTTAAAACTTTCACTCCCATAAATATAAGCCCTAAAAAAGCGATTGAGGTAAGTAGTACCAAAGCAGTAACTTTTTTAGGTTCACAATCATATAGTGATGCAAGATTTACATTTGCAACAGCCAGCGGCATCATTAACTCTATAAATACTATCCCTTTTATCATAGGATCAAGTTCTATAAATGATAGTACTACAAATGCTAAAAGTGGTAAAAGTAAAAACTTAAATCCAAATACCCAAGTGATGAGGGTTTTGTTGATCTCTTTGATTTTTGTACCATAAAGATAGATCCCAAATAAAAACAACTGCATTGTCATTGAAGCGTACGCACCCATCATCAACATTTTCATTATTTCTGAAGATGGTTGGTATCCATTTATACTTAAAATTATAGCGATAATTGCCGCCCAAAGAATTGGAAGTTTGACTATGTTGGCTAATGATGTTTTCACATCAAAACTACCACGAGAGTAATAATACACACCAATTCCATACACAACAAAAACATTTACAAGGTTTACCACTGTTGTGTAAGGGATGGAAGCTTCACCAAAAATGGCAATGTTTAGTGGAATTCCTAGGTTTCCAGTATTGCCGATAAGGGCAGCTACCATAGCAATAGAA
>JARRNV010000270.1:0-2631 GCA_037384685.1 Sulfurimonas sp. | reverse complement strand
TCTGCCCCACCAATAATAGAGAAAGCTGAAGCTTGTTTTAACGTGAAATCAACTAGACCCATATCTGCAAGTACAACTGCACCAACAAGTGTTCCAAAAATACCAAACTGTGCAGCACCACCAAGTAATGCTGTTTTAGGATTCGATAATAATGGACCAAAGTCTGTCATCGCACCAACACCCATAAAAATAATGATAGGGAACATCTCGTTTGAAAGACCCATGTGATAGATTACACCTAAGAATCCATGCTCACCCGCTATCCCTGCAACAGGAATATTGGCTAAGAGTCCACCAAATGCAATTGGTAATAAAAGTAATGGTTCAAAACCCTTAGCAATTGCTAACCAAAAGAGTAGAAATACAACAAGAATCATAATCACACGACCAAGACCTTTATGAAAATTACTCATTTTTTCACCAGTAGCACTTAACTCGTCTGGATCAGGGTTTACAAGTGCCACTATACCAGTTGATTTTAAAAATCCTGTAATCATCTCTCCAAAAGGTTTTGAGTGATAAGTCTCTTCTTGATGAGCACTAGCAGCATTTGCTGCGACTGCTTGATGCTCTGATGCCATAGCACTACTTGACCTTCAACTACTTTATCGTTTGTAGCAACATTGATTGACTTAATTACACCACCGCGAGGAGCTACAACATCAATCTCCATTTTCATAGATTCTAAAATAAGGATTACATCACCCTCATTTACACTTTGACCCGGATTTGCAACAATTTTCCAAACATTACCCGGAAGAAGTGCTTTAATTGGATCACCTTCACCAGAAGTTGCTGCCGGAGCTGGAGTTGAAGCTGCTGGAGCTGCACTCTCACCGTTAACTGCAGTTACTTGGATATCAGCATCACCCTCTGCTACTTGTACACTAAATTTTTGACCATCTACAACTACTGTATAGTTTCCACTCATCTCTTTATTACCTTCCTTACAATCTTCTTTCATCTCTGATATTTTTCTAACATTAAGTTCACCTTCACCTTTTAGGAAAGCGATACCTTTTTCTTGACATGCTGCTGCAAATCAGCTAAATCAAGTGCTTTTTCTGTTGTAGGCTCTAGTCCTAATTTTTCAGAAGCAATTTTTACGATCTCCGGATCCGGAGCCACCGGTGTTTTACCGAAATATCCAAGAACCATTCTTCCGTATCCTGGTGCAATAGCATTCCATGGACCTTGCATTACGTTATTTAATGCTTGTTGGAAATAAAACTGAGAAACCGGAGTTACAGATGTACCATAACCACCTTTTTCAACAACCTCTTGCATCGCAGCAATTACATCTGGAAATTTATCCATAATATTATTATCACGCATCATTTGAGTGTTTGCTGTAAGTGCACCACCCGGCATTGGTGAAAATGGGATAATTGGTGAAACCATAGTAGCTTCTGGTGGCATGAAGTAATCTTCTAAACACCCTTGAAGCTCTTTTTCGTACGTTAAAATCTTACCGATATCTAAACCACCAAGGTCAAAATCCATCCCTTTTGTAGCATGAAGCATTGTAAGCATATCAGGCTGACTTGTTCCACCACTTACAGGTGAAGCAGCTAGATCGATACCATCAACACCAGCTTCTAATGCAGCCATATAAGCAGCAACAGAAACACCTGCTGTTTCATGCGTATGTAAACGAATATGTGTATCGTCTGGAAGAAGTTTTCTAGCCATAGTAATAGTTTCGAAAACTTTTTGAGGATTTGAAGTACCTGATGCATCTTTAAAACAGATGCTATCATAAGGGATACCGCTGTCTAAAATTTCACGAAGAGTTTTTTCGTAAAATTCAACCGTATGTGCACCGTGACAACCTGGTGGCAGATCCATCATTGTCACAACCGCTTCATGTTTTAGCCCATGATGCTTGATTCTCTCGGCAGAATATTTTAAGTTTTCAACATCATTTAGTGCATCAAAGTTACGAATAGTTGTAGCACCGTGTTTTTTAAACATTTTTGCATGAAGGTCTATAAGATCTTTTGAACCTGGATCTAACATTACAGTATTAACACCACGTGCTAACGTTTGTAAGTTTGCTTCAGGTCCTACGATTTTACGGAACTTATCCATCATCTCAAATGCATCTTCTCTTAAATAGAAGTATAAAGATTGAAATCTTGCCCCACCCCCAAATTCGTAGTGAGTTATTCCAGCTGTTTTGGCAGCTTCTACTGCTGGAAAGAAATCGTCCATTAGAACACGTCCACCAAAAACCGATTGAAAACCGTCTCTAAAAGTCGTATCCATTATATCTATAAATTTTTTAGCCATTATAATCCTTACCCTTCTCTATGGTATTTTATAGCTGCTGTAATAGCCGCGACTATGTTTTTACTATCTTGCTTTGGTGCTTCCGTATTAGTTACATCAGTACTAGCCTGTGGTTCAGGGAAAAATTTATGTACGATTGAAGACATAACATTCATAACTAAAATCATTATTATTAAAAATGCGAATACTGTCCCCATACCTAAGAACATAAACTTAATCCCCTCTATTACGAGATTAGTTTCCATAAAATTTACCTTTTTCCATTATTGGTCCGCAATAGTATATTAAAAAGATGTTTAAATAAAGTTTTTAATCCCTGTTTAGTTTCAAATTATTTAT
>JARRNV010000269.1:1611-4261 GCA_037384685.1 Sulfurimonas sp. | reverse complement strand
CTACGATTACAATACAAGACACCTGATCTCTCTTATGGACAAAGGTGTAGATGAAGACGATCCCTCATTTTTAAGTTCTTACCGCTCGTTTGAGGGGGAAGTGTTTGAGAACTTTATTTATGAAAAACTACTTCGTTATGCGGAGGAAAATGACTACATAACAAAGTTTGTTCTTAAAGGGTTTCATCAGAACAAACACAAAGCATACGCAAATACGCTTTCTATTAGTGAAAAAGAGCAAATTGTATATAGAACAAAGTCACGTGAAATTAGTGAGTTTGATGCAATGTTTGTAACAAAAGGCAATGAACTCTATTTTGTTGAAATGACGTTAGTAAAAAACGTACTTAAACTTCGTAAACGTCTTAGAAAGAAAAAAGCACTTTTAGAGATTGTATTTCCAAACTATAAAATAAAGTCACTTATTATTTTAAATAAAGGTGCAACGGGACATAAACAATTTCCATCATATTGTAAAGTATGGTTTACAAAAGAGTTTTCAGCTAAAGAGGTACTTGATTATATTACCGATCTGAAAAAACAAAAACTGCAACCAAAAGAGAAAATACAATCATCTAAGATGATCGAAGCACATACATTAAAACTGCATCCATTTAGATATTACAATACTATGAGTTGGATTACAAAAACACTTAGAAGTCATAAAAAACATATTTTAGATATGGGCTTTTTGTATAATCCAAAAATTCAAAGATACCATGACCTTTACAATAAGTTTTACATAGGTTTTATTTCTATGGAATCGGCTAAAGAGATACTTGGCATTGATCCTAGTAAATATAAAGATGATCAAAGAGTTGTTGTTGCAATTGAGAAAAAACACTCTGATGAGATTGTACTTACATACTATATTCAAACAGCAAGAAAAAATTTACACCTCTTTAGTTTCAATGATGACGGTAAAGTTATTAAAGAGAAAAAAGATCCTTATGGGATTACAGTAACTGAAGTTTTTCATATAAATAAGATGATGGATGAGAGTTACAGCTTAAAAATAGAGCTTTGTTTATTTTTTCTACAATCAAAAGTAGAATCTTTAAGGAGATTATACTACACTATATGTATGAAAAAAATGATTTTTACGGACTTAGACGGTACCTTTTTAAATCACGATGACTACTCTTTTGAAGCCTCTAAAGAAGCGCTCTCAAAGATTAAAAATACTCAAACACCACTTATATTTACTACAAGCAAAACAAGAACAGAGGTTATAGCACTACAACAAAAAGTTGGTATAATAGAACCGTTTATAGTTGAAAATGGCGCTGCTTTGTTTATACCAAAAGAGTATCAAGAGCTCTCTTTGGACGAACTCTCTGAACAAGACGGGTACAAGGTTCTTGTTTTTGGAAAACAGTATAGTGAAATACTCGCTTTTTATAATAAGTATAAAAGTGAGTTTGGATTAAAAGGGTTTTGCGATATGAACATTGATGAGATCATGGAGCTTACAAAACAAGCTTATAGCGATGCTGCAGATGCAAAGCAAAGAGATTTTACAGAGCCTTTTACAATACAAGACCCTTCACAAATAGCAGTACTAGAAAAGCTAGCTGATCAAAATGGGTTGAAGATTACTCAAGGGGGACGTTTCTTTCATCTTATAGCAAAAACTCAAGATAAAGTGAAAAACTTTTTAATGAAGAGATCTTTAGTTTTGGTTTTGGAGATGGTAAAAATGATATAGCAATGTTTGGAAATGTAGATCAAGCCATTATAATTAAAAACCATTATGGTAAATATGTTGATTGTGATGTGCTAAATATCAAGAGATCAAACCACCAAGGAAGTAAAGGTTTCAATGAAATGGTGATGCAATATGTCTTCTAAAATAATGCTTGAAAAGATCTTTTATAAAGCGTTAAAAAGTGTTCAAGCCGATACAATCATACGTAAAAACCTTTCAATAGATAATAATTATCTCACTATTGTAGATCAAAATATACCACGAAACAGTTATAAAAATTTATATATTTTCAGTGTTGGAAAAGCCGGTTACACAATGGCTAAAGAGGCTGAAAAAGTTTTACAAAAAAATATAGCCGGAGGGATGGCAGTTTCATTAGAGAAGAAAAAACTCTCTTATATAAATAGATGTCAATCATCCCATCCAAAGGTTACACAATTTGTTTTTTCTTAGTGGCGGAGCGTCGGCAATGATTGAAAAACCGATTGAAAACCTTAGCTTTGAAGAGTTTCAAAAAATTTCAGATGCATTGTTGATCTCAGGTATAGATATAAAAACATTTAATAGTGTGAGGAAATCTCTTTCTCTTATAAAAGGGGGAGGGCTTGCAAAGCAGTTCAAAGCAAAAGGGTATGTGTTGGTTTTAAGCGATGTAATCGGCGATGATCTAGACACTATAGGCTCAGCACCGATGCGAAACGAAAAATTTCCGCATTATATTATCGGTAATAACTCACTTGCCTTGGATAGTGCCGCAAACTATATAAAAAAACATGTTCAAAAAGTCAAGGTTTTAACATCTACCTTAGATATTAGCTCAAGAGAAGCTGCAAAATATATATGTAATGAGATTGAAAAATATAATAATGAGTATGAATCATTCTGTTTATTGATCGGTGGTGAAACAACATTGAAAGTAAAGGGAAAAGGCAAGGGTGGACG
>JARRNV010000269.1:0-1600 GCA_037384685.1 Sulfurimonas sp. | reverse complement strand
ATGTTTTTCACAAGATATATCTATATTGTGTGCCGGAAGTGATGGTCTAGACGGCAATTCAGATGTAGCAGGTGCTTTTGTCAATGAAACACTTATAAAAAAGATGCAAAAGCAAAACCTAGATCCCAAAAAATACTTACAACAAAACGATAGTGCAACTTTTTTTAAAAAGTTAGGATTTGAATTTCAACCGGGATTGACAGGTACAAATGTAATGGACTTTGTATTTATTTTAAAATTACCAAAAAACAAGGAGTAAAAGATGGCAGATTTTTTTCAAAATGGGGTTATAACAACGTTGCAAAACGTATCACAAAGAAATTTAGAAGAGATAGAGGCCGAACTAGAGAAGTTTTCTAAACGAAGAAATATGGTCCTTTTACTTCCTGCACTGTACTCAGAGTTTGAAACACCCGCAATGAAGACAATTTTAGATGAGCTCAAAGGTGTGAAATATCTTTATAAAATCATTCTAGGACTTGATCGTGCCACTAAAGAGGAGTATGAAAAAGTTAAAGAGATAATGTCTGTTTTGGACGTTGAAGTAGATATTTTATGGAATGATGGACCTAAGATACAACAATTTTATAACAACATTACAAATGTAGGTTTTCAAAGTTTAGATATAAAAGGCAAAGGCAGAAATGTTTGGACGATGATTGGGTATGCACTCTCTGATCCAAACGCTTATGCTTTTGCACTACATGATTGCGATATTGTGAACTACACTCGAGAAATTCCTGCAAAACTATTTTATCCTATTGTACACCCGGCACTTGATTATGAGTTTAATAAAGGGTATTACTCAAGAGTGACAGATAAGCTTCATGGCCGCGCAACGCGCTTGTTTTATTCTCCGCTTATAAAAGCATTACAACTTACATTTGGACAAAGTAAATATCTTGAATATATGGATAGTTTTCGATATGCTCTCTCAGGTGAATTCGCCTTTATTCGAACATTGGCACGAGGTATTCGTATATCGCCTACTTGGGGATTAGAAGTTTCAACTTTAAGTGAAGTATATGATAATACTTCTGTAAGACGCATATGTCAAACTGAGATTATGCAGAGTTATGAGCATAAACATCAAGAACTTAAAGGTAAAGATAAACAAACTGAGTTCGACGGTGGTATAGCAAAGATGGCTATAGATATTGCCCAAACAATTTTTAGGATCATGTCGCAACAAGGTACGGTATTTACTAAGGCCTCATTAAAAACCCTTGAAGCAACTTTCTTTAAAGAAAGTAGAAAAGCTATCGGGAAGTTTGATGCATTATCTAAACTAAACGGTATTAAATATGATCGAAAAAAAGAGATTGAGGTGGTTGAAAACTTTGAGCGGGCATTAAATAAAGCGTGTGAAGGGTTTTTAGAAGATCCTTTAGGTGTACCGTCACTCTCTGCATGGATTAGTGTAAGATCAGTTCTTCCTGAGATCTCTGAAGAGATGATAAATAGTTTGAAAGAGAAAAAGTAGGAAACAAAATGTCACCAACATTTCATAGTTCGCAAGAGAGACTTCAGATTATTAAAGACTCTCTAAATTTTATATATAATGAGGCTGATGCCACTATAGCAAATGAAAAAATTTTAG
>JARRNV010000268.1:0-2762 GCA_037384685.1 Sulfurimonas sp. | reverse complement strand
ATATGATTTCATCTTGTGATTTTAAACCTGCTTGCTTTGCAGGTGAATCATCGATAACTTCTCCAATTATTGGTGATAAGTATTGTGTATCACCAATTATAGATGATAGTTTATATGGCGTAATGAGAGCAATTACAAAAAATAAAATAAATGCAAGAACAAAATTAGCCAAAGGCCCTGCAAAAAGTATGAAGATCTTTTGCAGCGGAGTTTTAGAGTTGTAGCTATCTGGATCGAACGATTTTTTAGTAGGGTCTAGATCATCTTGTCCTTTCATGCGAACATAACCACCAAGTGGGATGAGTGCTATACTCCACTCAGTTCCCCATTTTTTTATAGTGGCAACACGTTTTCCAAAACCGATGCTAAAAACTTCTACATATACACCCATCAAACGAGCTGCAGCATAATGTCCAAGTTCATGAAAAAATATTAATGCCGATAAAACAACTAAAGATACAAAAATGCCCATTAAATTTCATCCTTTAATAATGCTTTTCTAAATTCCCAAAGGTATTCTAAACCAGAGTACACAGTAAGTGCTACAGCGAACCATAGCAGTGCATCACCGTAAGGCCAGTGCATAAGTAAAAAACCGATTGCAACCATTTGCGCAACCGTTTTTACTTTTCCTGCCCAGCTCGCTTTTACACTAAGTCCCTCACTTACTGCAACCGTTCTCACACCTGTAATGAATAGCTCACGCACAATGATGATGTAGATAGCCCAAGCAGAGGCTGAACCGTCGATCATAAGTCCTAAAAATGCAGCGAGAGTGAGCATCTTATCGGCAAGGGGATCGAGGATCGCACCAAGCATTGTCATCTGATCCCATTCCCTTGCAATATAACCGTCAAAAAAGTCGGTTGCACTAGCAAGGACAAACAACAGTGAAGCAAAATAATAGTTCCAAGTGATGTCGTAACCGTTGTCTGTAAATAGCTGTGGATTTAAAATGACCCAGAACATTAAAGGTGCTAGTAAAATTCTAAGAGATGCTAAAAAATTTGGTAAATTGAGCAAAAAATTCCTTCATTAGTAAAAGTTATTGCGATTTTATCTTATAAATACTTATCAATGGTTGATATGATACAATTAGCCTTATGAATAAAACTTGCAGACTCTGTGGTTCAAGCGCAGATTTTTTCCATCAAAATACACAAAAATATTATAGATGTTCAGAGTGTGATGCAATATTTACCGCACAAGAGGACCTTGTCGATCAAGATGCTGAAAAAGAGCGCTATGAACTGCATGATACTGAGATAGACGAAGGATATAAAAAGTTTGTATATCCTATAACTTCAAACATCTTAACAGATTTTCCTTCAACTGCAAAAGGGCTCGATTTTGGCTCAGGACGATCGGAAATAATCTCTAAAGTACTTCTTGAATCAGGGTACGAAATGCAAAATTTTGATCCCTTCTTTGCAAACAAACCGGAGTTACTTACACAGCAGTATGACTATATAAGTTCATGTGAGGTTATTGAGCATTTTTATGAACCCACTTTTGAAACAATTGCAAAAGAGTTTGGTTTAACATTAGAAAGGTGTGAGAAACGGTTGATAATATTTTCTAATTAACATCTTTTTCAACTTTAACAAGATAACACTGATTTATAATTGTTATAATATTTACTAATCATTGTTTAAAGAATGTATATAATTTCCGTTCATCTTATTGAAAGGAAATAACATGAGTTTAAATAATAGAATTTACATACGTATATTAAAAATTATAGTTGCCATTTATGGTTTAAAGACAAAGAAAAAACTTTCAGCAAAAGTACAAAGTTCAAAACTTCAAACAAGTCCAAAAAAGAAAATCAATTTAGAATTCCTAAAACAATCTAAATCTTTTAAACAAGATCGACATTGGTGCTGATTATAGATTTAGTGTTGATAGCTTAGGGTACAAAATGGCAAGTGGAAAGAAGTATAAAAATGATTCACTTTTGACAAATAGACTCTGGTTAATGATAGGTTATAAAGAGGATGAACATCTCTCATTTCATTCAAAAATTGCATACAATAAAGTATTTGGTCAGCCTGTTGTAAATAATGCAACATTTGATGGTTTTGATTGGTTTGGTTCAACAACAAATACCGATAATCAGGTAAGAATTAAAGAGGCATATATAGACTATAAAGACAATAAGTTTTTTGGCAGAAACTTAGAATGGGATTTTGGTATAGGAAGACGTCCTACAACTTATAATAAGCTTCTGAGCCTAAGAGATGATGAGGCAGCATCATCTCCACTTGGTCACATTGTATCAGCAGAGTTTGATGGTGGACATTTAGGATTTAATCTAGAAAAGCAAACCGGAATTAGTGGTTTTCATATAAAGTTTGCTGCAGGGCGAGGGCTTAGCAGTATTAATCCAAGTATTTCGCCAACACCTGTAGCTTCTTCGGGTAGCAACATCAATATGTATGCTGTCAATCTTGTCACATATGCAGATAAAAATTTACATACTGAATTACAGATCCTAAAAGCAACCAATGTAGTAGATATAACAAATGCAGGGTACGATAATACAGGTACATTTAATTCTGCAAATTACAACCCCACTTTAAAAACTGTTGGTGATATGAATCTTGCAAGTTATATGGGAATTTATAATATTAAAGCCCTAAACAATACAAAAGTATTTGCCTCTATTGCACTTTCGCAAACTGATCCTAAAAATGGTGAAGCGATGCTAGGAAGTACCGATAAAAAAGTAGGTACAAGTATTTGGATAGGTACTCAGTTTC
>JARRNV010000267.1:0-2905 GCA_037384685.1 Sulfurimonas sp. | reverse complement strand
TTTTGAATTGGAATTGAAAGTGAATCATTTTGTATTGAAGCGGAATCTTTAACTTTTGCTACACAAGAAAAATAACCATCTTTACAAGCGTAAAGATTTAAAAAAAGAAGATTTGCTAAGATTAACAGGCGGATAAGCACCTATTTGTCCCCACCAAACGGGTTTAAACCACCAAACATGCCCATTGCACTTTGCTGCTGGTTTTGTTGTACCATCTTATTAGCATCGTTAATAGCACCAATAAGAAGAATTTGTAAAGAGTCTTTATCTTCTAAAAGTTCGTTATCGATGTTTAAGTCAATCACTTCACCATTACCGTTAAGGGTAAGTTCTACCATCCCCCCGCCGGTTTTTACAGAAAAAGTTTTTTTCGAAAGCTCTTCTTTTAGGTTTTGTGCTTGTTTCTCAAAACCTTTGAGCATTTCACTTAAATCACCCATACCGTTAAACATTAGATACTCTCTACAACTTCATCGATATTATTTTCATCGTTAAGCAACACAACTCTCGGTTTATAATCATCTAACTCTTTTTCATCATAAGTAGCGTACGCAACAATAATAACTTTGTCCCCTTTATGCACCTTTCTAGCAGCTGCACCGTTAAGACAAATATCACGTTTTCCACGTTCACCTAAAATAATATAAGTTGAAAATCTTTCACCGTTGTTAATATTTAATATCTCAACTTTTTGTCCAACTCTCATTTTTGAAGCTTCTAAAAGCTCCTCATCAATAGTAATTGAACCTACATAGTTAAGATTTGCATCTGTAACTGTAGCACGATGAATTTTGCTGTAAAGCATCTCTATTTGCATATATTTACATTCCCATTTGTTTTTTCATCTCGACTGGAGAGATTGGCTCATCCCACATCTCTGAATCGATAACATACTCCTCTACTACATTTCCACCAAGAATATGTTCTTCTATAATTCTATCAATTTTTTCTTTAGTTAATCCTGCATACATTGTATGACCCGGTTCAACTAACATAACAGGTCCCATTTGACATCTGTTTAAACAAGATGTTCTAATTGGCTGAACTGTCCCCATAATACCTTGTTGCATTAAACTTTGTGCAAGATATTGAAAAAGGTCTTGAGTATGTGGTGTTACACATGACGGTTTCGGCATACCTGGAGGAGCTGATTGCTCACATTTCATTATATAAAAAGCTGGTTGAGGGATTCCCATAACTATGATCCTTATTTTTTTGCAATTATATCAAAAATATGAACTATTATTCTAAGAGGGGGAAGTATATCAATGAATCACTTTCTGACAATAGCTCTACAAAAATTAATAATAACGGTGCAAAAATCAAATTTGGCTATGGTGAAAGAAAAGCATATGCAGTTGAGTTTTCACTTAATTATATCGACAACAACTCTGCACTACTTAGTATTGATGATAAGGAAAAATACGGTTTTGATATTGAACTCATGAAAGCATGGGATTTTGATATCTATGCACTTCCATTTATACGTGTAGGTTTTGGTGCCGGTCAAATGAATTCAACTGCAAGAACAGGTAAAAACTCAATCTCATACGGTTCATTTAACGGATCTCTGGGAACTTTACTTCCGCTAAGTGAAAGCTTTGATTTAGAGATCGCTTACGAGTATAAATACATCTCTTATCAAAAAACGAATGCAACACTCTCTGGTTATCCAAAGTCACATCAAAACAGTGTATATACAGGTATTAACTATAGATTTTAAGAGCTTACTTCAAATGAAGTAATTCTCTTACAACTTCGCGATCATCAAAAGGAAGTTTTTGATCGTAGATAATTTGATATGTTTCATCCCCTTTTCCAAGAATTACGACAACTTCATCCCCCTCCTGGACTTCAAGTGCTAACTCTATAGCTTTTTTACGGTTGAGTTCAACTGTCACATTACTTTGGTCTTCAATACCTGAGAGTATATCTTGTACAATAACATCAGGATCTTCAAAACGGGGATTATCACTTGTTACAATAATTTTTGTAGCTAAGTTTGAAGCAACTCTTCCCATTAACGGACGTTTAGTTCGATCTCGATCACCGCCTGCTCCAAAAACTACAATAAGCTCTTTCTCTTTTAAAGCATTTAAAACTTGTGCCATTCCATCAGGAGTATGTGCAAAATCAACGATAACATTCGGCAGTTCACACACTTGCTCCATTCTCCCGCTAACACCTGCAAAATTATCAACTACCTCTGCAATCTCTTCAAGTTTTTTACCTGTTAAAAGATGAGCTGCTGAGATTGCAGCCATTAGGTTGTAAAGATTAAAAAAACCGTGAAGTGAGGCAGTAAAAGGAATAATCTCTTGAAAATGTTGAATAATTCCGCTACTTCCTTCATTTAAAGAGTATGCCATCAATTTATACGTTGCCGGATTTTCAATTCCATACGTATATGTATTTTTAAAATTGAATTTTGCTTTTTCTTCATCTTTATTGATCAGTTTTTTGCCTTGATCTTGGAAAAAACTATTTTTTACAGCTATATACTCTTCAAGTGTCTTATGAAAATCTAGATGATCCTGCGTAATATTTGTGAGTATTTTAAGTTCAAAAGGGAGTCCCTCAATCCTTTTTTGCACAATCGCATGAGAACTCACTTCCATAATGAAAAAATCACACCCCATCTCACGAGCCGTATAGATATGTCTGTAAGTATTGAGCACTGATGGTGTTGTCAGTGTTTTTCCCTCGATCACTTCATCGTTAATAAATAATCCACGAGTCCCCTGCATCGCAACTTTATAACCAAGATCAAGAGTTTGCCTACGTAACTGAAAACTCGCAAGAATGCGATAGCCAGACAGCTTTTGTTTTAACTACACAAAATGAAAAATATCTTCAAAATGCAAAAGATAATGGTGCACATTCAATTATTAAAGTTGAAGATATT
>JARRNV010000266.1:0-3198 GCA_037384685.1 Sulfurimonas sp. | reverse complement strand
GTTCTGCAGGTTTTTTTAGAGTTAGTTGATACTCAAATGACGAAGGGACGGGGAGAAAATAAAATGGAACCTAAAGAAGCAGCAAAACAGATTATATATGGGATCGAAAATAAGATAGAAGACTATGATATAGGTAAGGTGAAATTGCTTAGGTTACTTCTGAGATTTATCCCATCAATAGCAAGAAATATTATGAAAAAATACTAAGTAAGAGTACACTAAATCAATTGTGACCGTAGTCACTAAATAGATTTGTACATTAAAATATACTTATAATATAATTTAAATCAGGAGTTAGGAGTTTTTATGTCAAAAAGCATATTGATAGTTGTAGCAAATCCAAAAAAAGAGAGTTTATCATTTAGTATTGCAAAAAAGTATTTGCAATCAGCTAGGAAACAAGGTTGTTTTGTGGAGATGCTTGATCTATACAGAGATGAAAATCAACAGCCATTTTTTAGTTATGACAATGATCCATATGAAAGAGAAGCTACAAAGGAGATGCTTTATTATCAAGATAAAATTTTAAAAGCCGATGAGATAGTGTTCGTTTTTCCTTATTGGTGGGGGAGTATGCCCGCTATTTTAAAAAACTTTTTTGACTGGAATTTTTCTATGGGCTTTGCAGCGACTTTTGAAAATGGACGACCAAAAGGACTGCTTAAAAATAAAAGTGTTAAAGTTTTTACAACAACGGGAACACCATCGTTTTTATATGCCATAACCGGTGCGAATAGACGTCTTAAAAATATGTTTAAAGAGCAGATTTTCGATTTTTGTGCTATGAAACTAGAAGGCTTTCATATATTTGGAGGCGTTGATAGTGACACAAAAAACATAGAAAATATTTTAAATAAAGTAGAAGCATAAATTTATTAATTATTAGTTCACATAGAATGATTATCAAAGGATACTCAATGAATAAAAACTATATAAAACCCCTTTTGTATATTGCGGGTGCAGTGGAAATTTTAGTCGGCTTATTGCATTTTTTTATGATGAATTTCGTTTTGCAAAGTAGAGGGTTTAGTAGCCTATCTTCTATTGAATCTGAGTTTGTTGCACTTATCGTCTATTGCGTAGGGATACTTCTTATCGCATTTGGATTGCTTACTTTTTATTTTGGAAAAAATAGTGAAAAACTTGTTCAGGGTCTTTATTATTATCTGTTTATAAAGATCATTCTTTGGGGGAGCAGGGTTGTTCTAGAAATAATCTATCCCGTTAATATTCAGATGTTTTTTATCGAACCTTTCACAAAAGTAGTTTTCCCAGGACTAATCATAGAGTTTTTGCTATTTTTGTTTATATTTATAAAGGTTAAGAAGAAAAATTTAAAAGAATTTGAGATAAAAATGATATAACTATAATATTAAAGGATATTGTATGGCTCAATACAACCAAGAAATAAAAGACAATATTAAAAATACTTTTGATAATACTGCCGATAAATACGATACAAACAGACAGTTTACTATCTCAGCAAAGAAAATGGTTCAACTTATAGATATTGAAGACGAGAATCTAAATATTTTAGATCTTTCAACTGGTACCGGAAATATTGCTACCTTGTACAAGATGTAGAAAATTTAAAATTTGATATTAAATTTGACATTATTAGTTGTGGATATGGATTGTTTTTTTATCCAGATATGGACAAAGTATTTTGTGATGTATGTAGTAGACTAAAACAGAATGGAAAGTTTATTTTTTCTACTTTTACGGAGAATGCATTTCAGCCTTATTCTAAGATCTTTCTGGATATGTTAGAAGAAAATTACTCTATAAAGCCACCAAGTAGAATTGAAAAAAGGCAATTAACAAATGAAGATGAAATTAATGAAATTTCTAGTCAAGTAAAATATAAAGACCTTAAAATCAATTACGTAGGTATTAAATTTCCAATGAGTGTTGATGAATGGTGGAAGCTTCTCAACTCTACAGGATATAGTGGTTTATTAAGCCAGTTAGGAGACAGGTATAACGATTTTGAGAAAATGTATAACGGGCATTTAAAATCTATTTCAGATGGAGAGAATATAGATTATAATGCAGATAGTTATATTTCTATCGTGACTATGTAGTTGAAATATTCTGCCATCTCATGAGTTTAAATAAAGAATGAAATAAAACTGCTGTATTAACAAATAACTTGTTACAGCAGTTTTATCAACTTAACTGAGTAGTGCTAAATCAGCCGGTGTAATTGTATGAACTTCTGTAATGCTATCAAATGGAAGTCCAACTTTCTCGTGTGCTCTTTTTACAGCATCTGCGCTTGGTGCTAAGTTAAAACAGTAAGCTCTTCCATCTTCAAATCCAACATGAGTTCGAATAGAAATAACTCCTTCTTCATCACAGGCAGCTTGATATTTTTTATAAAAGCCTTCTAGTTGCTTAGGTGTTATTCCATCAGGAAAAGTACCATTCTTTTTATCATGGGTATCCATATACAACTTTAGTTTCTTTCCAGAAATAGAGCCGAGTGGAGTCCCACCTGCTTTAGTAGAACAAGCAGTTAAAGCGGGGGATAATATAATTGCTGTTGCTGCCATACCAGCTGTTTGTATAAACTCTCTCCGACTAAATTTACTTTCATCTTTATGACTATCCAATGATTTATCTTTCATTTTTGTCTCCTATATTTTATGGTTGATTTAGCTAAGTAGTGCTAAATCACCCGGTGTAATAGTTGAAACTTCCGTGATACTGTCATAAGGTAGTCCTACTTTATCATGTACCCTTTTTACCGCTTCTTCGCTAGGAGCCATATTAAAACAGAAAGCTTTACCATCTTCAAAACCTACATGTATTCTAAGTGAAACTACACCCTCTTCAATACATGCCTCTTCGTACTTTTTATAGAACCCTTCCAATTGCTTAGGCGTTATTTCTGCCGGAAAAGTTTTATTTTCCTTGTCATGTGTATCGATAAAAAACTTCATATTTTTCATCTTGTTTCCTTTTATTATTTATTTTTTGATGAACATCAGAAAAAATTTTATTATTAATATAAAGTTATTTATGTGACGAGAATCACACAAAGAAAAAAACTGAATTTTTAAACAGAGATATCTATAGAAGTCTGTTTGATTTTTAAAGACTCCTCCGGTAATGAGAGAAGTGTATCTATGAGACTATCTATATTTTCATGTATTTTTGGATGGAATGAATGGTTTTGAAATTGATTGGCAGCTA
>JARRNV010000265.1:0-3890 GCA_037384685.1 Sulfurimonas sp. | reverse complement strand
TTTATAGGGTTAATGTTCCCACTATGAACACTCTCCCAGATTTTTCCGTTTTGTGCTTGTAGTTTTGTAAAACGCATATAAACGCGTCCATCTTTCTCGTATGTTTTACCAAATTCATTTTCTATAAACTCGATCTCACTTCCAAGTGGCATAACAGCTTCAAGCTCATCATTTGGCAACGTTTTGTATTTACACATATAGTATTCACCGTCTTCTGTTGTCTCACCCGTAACCTGATGAGTTCCCAACTGCATAGTAAAATCTAAACTTTGCGTATCATGTTTTTCAAAAGGACGTGAAATGAGATAAGCATCTGTGTATCCACGATTTTGAAGTGATTGCAGTTCATATTGGTATTTTGCAGTATCCTCTTTCCCTTCATAATAATCATCTATAGCCATTCTATACGCTTTAGCAGTAACTGCTGCATAGTAAGATGTCTTTGTACGCCCCTCAATTTTTAAGCTGTCTACTACTCCACTATCGAGTATCTCTTTTATATGTGAACCGAGGTTGAGATCTTTTGAGTTCATAATGTAAGTACCAACACCCTCATCTTCCTCCAGCTTGAAAAGTGTTCCAGTTTCAGGATTTGCAGCATACATCTCATAAGGGAAACGGCAATCATTTGCACAACTTCCACGGTTTGGCACACGTCCGCTTTGCAAAGTTGAGATCAAACATCTACCACTATAAGCAAAACACATCGAGCCATGCACAAACACTTCAAGTTCGAGTTCAGGAAGCTCTTTTTTAATCTCTTTGAGATCTTTTAAACTAATTTCACGGGCAGTGATAATACGTGTCGCACCCATATCTGCATACACTTTTGCATCAAGTACGTTCATCACATAAGCTTGAGTTGAGAGATGTAAAGGCATATCCGGTGCTATCTCATGCGCTAACTTTAAAACACCCGGAGTAGCAATTATAAAGGCATCAGGCTTCATAGCTGCCATTTTTTCTATATGTTTTTTTAAAAGATTTAACTGTGAATTAAAAGGGAATCCATTGATCGTGGCATACACTTTTTTCCCACGCTCATGGGCATATTTAATCCCCTCTGCAAAATCCTCATATGTAAACTCTTTACCGCTTCTTATACGTAAAGAGAAATGACTCACACCACCATAAACCGCATCTGCTCCAAAATCGAGAGCAATTTTTAATTTTTCCAGCGTCCCTGCCGGAGAAAGTAATTCAACTTTTTTCATTATTTTCCGAACTGATCTAAAAGTGCTTCAATATCTTCTGTAGAAGCAAGATCATTATTTTCATCACCTGCTAAGTGTTTTGCTGATGGTACACGCATACTATCATCAACTTGTGATTCAAAAAGAGAGTTCATGTAATGTGACAATGTTCTCATAACATTAATAACACGCTCAATCTTTTGACGATGAATATCTTGATACTGCATAATATCCATAACATTCATAATCGAATCACCTGAATTTTGTAATGCTTCAATAACATTTTGAGCATCACTCACTGCTACTTCATTCTTTTCAAGTTGGGTTTTAAATGCTTTCTGTTGCTTTCTCTTCTGATTCTTTCGTAACATCATCTAACTGATGGACTACTTTATTTTCATGTGTAGCTGGAGGTCCCCACTTATGTGGCTCTTTTTCTTCCTCTTCATCAGAACTCTCTATCGTAGCTGTCTCATCTTCTACTTCTGATCCATCTTCATCACTAGCTTCATTCTCAAGACTATCAAGGTCTACATCACCACCCATTAACGCATCTAGTTCTTCCTGAGTCATAAAAGATCTCCAAAATTGAATAATTTATTAATTAACACTATAATATCATAAAATAAATAATAAGAGGCCAAAATGATCGTTGATCTGCACAACCATACACCCCTGTGTAACCATGCTGAAGGTAGTATAGATCAGTATATTGAAGCAGCTATAAAATCGGGTACAAAATTTTTCGGTTTTGCAGATCATGCCCCTATGGATTTTGATCCAAAGTATCGTATGAGCTTTAGTGATATGTCTGCGTATGAAGCGGATGTAATCGCTGCAAAGGAAAAATACAACAATAAAATAACGATCTTATTAGGCTATGAGGTTGATTATCTTGAAGGACATATGGATAATCGAGTTCTTAATGCGAATGTTGACTATCTTATAGGTTCTGTTCACTTTATAGATGAATGGGGATTTGATAATCCGGAGTTTATTGGCAGATATGAGAGTGAAAATATTGATGAGATTTGGGAAAAGTACTTTTTAGCGATCGAAAAAATGGCACAAACAAAACTATTTGATATTGTCGGGCACCTTGATCTTATAAAAGTTTTCAAATTTATGCCAAACAAAAATATAGTCGAAATTGCAAAAAATGCCCTTATAGCAATTAAAGAAGCAGGTATGTCACTAGAGCTTAATGTTGCAGGATACAGAAAGCCTATAGGGGAACCTTACCCTTCAAAAGAGTTACTTCAAGAGGCATTTAAACTAAATATTCCAATTACTTTTAGTTCTGATGCACACACTCCCCAACAGGTAAATTTATACAATGAACAAATTACACAACTTGCTCGTGAAGTTGGTTATACAGAGTGTGCCTACTATGAAAAGAGGGAACTAAAATTTCTAAAATTTTAGCTCTTTGTGTTTACTAACCACATAGAAAAAACATCTAAATAGTTCCAAAAAGACTCTATATACTCAGGTGTGACACCCTCATCTACTAAAGCCTCCAATAAAGGTTTATAAAGTGCTAACCAAGATTGTCTTGCATGCTCATCTATACGAAAAGGTGCATGACGACCAACCATTTGCTCAACCATTTCACCATCTTTAAAGAAAAGAATAGTTGGAATAGAAGTTTAACATAGGAAATTATACAAATTTATATTTATTATAACTTGATTTATATCAATAAAATCAAAAATTATTAGAAGATTGTTTAGCTTTTGGAATATATTATGTAGAGTCTAAAATAGATATTTCTAAAAGGATAAACAATGTTACATCATGTAGTAGTTGAAAAAATGTGTAGTTGTGCAAAAAGAAAAAATATGCCCCAAATTAAAACTTTTGAAGACAAAGAAGATGCTTCTAAAGTCGCTTATGCTTGGGCTAAAGAGCTCAATGAAACTTTTTGTGGTGAACATGAATTTAATGTCGTAGAAGTGGATGAGAATTACGTCATTTCTGTTGAATAAACAAAACGTTTTTTATTGATAAATTTCTAAAAACAAATCTATACAATTGATATAAAGTTAGCTTTAATATTTTCATTTGTATAATACAAACATACAATAAATGTAAAAGGAAATCCGAATGGGTAAATATATTGAATTAACAGGTGCAGATTTTGAATCAACAGTAGCAGAAGGCTAAAATTTGTAAAGTAAATACTGATGAAGAGCAAGATATTGCTGTTAAATTCGGTATTCGTTCTATTCCAACTATTCTTTTCTTTAAAGATGGTGAAATGGTTGAGCAAATGGTTGGTGCTGCTTCAAAACAAGCTTTTGCTGACAAATTAAATTCTCTTTTATAATTTTAAATGACAAATAAAAGGGAGAGAAAAAAGGGAAAATCTCTTTTTTCCCTCTCTACACTTCTTGCCTCTTTTTTTGGCGCAGCTATGATAGCCAGTGCTTTTGCTTACTTCAATTATAAATTTTCAGAGTATAAGTTTATAGATTTCAAAGAGTGGGTTTTTTATGAAAAAAATGACCTATTTATCCCCAAAAAAGAAAAATATCTTGTTATTTTTTACTCTTCAAAACAAAATAATGCAATTCAAGAGATCAATAACCTTAATGCAAAACTCCCCGTTCTAGCAATAGACTATTATAATAATGTAGAACACAACACTAAAAATACTACATTTTTACGTACCGGAAGTAGTACTAGCTTAAAATT
>JARRNV010000264.1:0-2549 GCA_037384685.1 Sulfurimonas sp. | reverse complement strand
CCTTTTATATATAACTGTTTATTTAAAAATCATTATACATAAAACAGCTAGGAATTTCCAAATTAAATGGCACAAAAAATGTTAATTTAAATGATGTATTTAAAGTAAAGGGGGAACCCGCACCACTAAAACTTAGTGGTCACGGTGAAATTTGTAGTAACGGAGATTAAGATACTCCGAAACACTCTCAACATCCTCATCAAACCAGCCTGCATAGTTATTGTCCGCACACGCTTTTACTTGATGATGGAGTTTTTTGAAGCTGTTTACTTTCTCCTCTCTTGCTTCAAAATCGCTTGTCGTATGGCAACGCATGCAGTTAGCATCGTCCATCAACTCTTTGGGAGTGTGATGACTGCCATACAAAACTGAACTACATAAGATCAGGTATAATAACCATAAGGATTTTAGTCGAAACATCACAACCCTCCGTTATTGAAATTACTAAGAGTATAGCACTTATGATTCGCCGAGAAGTTAAAGTTTTGACTTAATGTCACCATTAAAGGTTAGCATGAGTAGGGAAAAAGGAAACTTTGCTGAAGATCGGGCTTGTAGTTATTTGGTAGAAAATGGCTATGCGATTGTCGAGAGAAATTTTTACTCCCGTTTTGGCGAGATCGACATCATTGCTTTAAAAGAGAAAGTAATCCATTTTGTAGAGGTAAAAAGTGGTGAAGATTATGAAAGCGCTATACAAAACATTACACCTACAAAACTCTCACGCATTATAAAAACGGCACAAACATATATAAAAAAACAAAATTGTGATAATGACTTCACTTTTGATGCAGTGATTGTAACTCCAAGTGACGTAATATTTGTTGAAGATATAACTTTAAAGGATTTATGTATAACTCAAAGAGTGACATTATTCAAGGCATAGAGACTCTAGAAAACTCTGATGCTATTTTTAAAAAAGTTGATGTGACAATATTCATTCCAAATAATAAAAAAGTGCGTGTTACGCAAAACATTACAAACAATCTTGGGGAAGATTTAGAGGTTCTTAAAAAAGCAATTGAGAACAACGAGTTTACAACTGCTACAGAAAAGTATGGAAAAGTACTTAACGACTGTGTAGCTTGTCACACAGTTATTAGAGGCTGGTAAATCTTCAAGCTTTCATTTAGTTCTTGATGGTATAATTTTTTAATTATATTATACGGAGAATTATATGGAAGCAAAGATATTTTTTGGCTCACAAGCCACAACGAAAGATACTTTTACTGAAAGACGATCACCATTTGACGGTGCTATTGTTTCTAAAGCTCCCATTTGTAATGCTTCGGATGCAAAAAAAGCTTTAGAGATCGCTCAAAATGCGACAAAACTCACAAAACTTTCAACTCTCTCACAACGATGCAACTGGCTTTTAGACGTTGTTTCAAAACTTAAAGTCAATAAAGAAGATATAGCAAAAACTATTACCGACGAGGTTGGTAAACCGATCACGTTTGCACGTGTAGAAGTGGATCGCTGTATAGAAACTTTAACCCTCTCAGCTGAGACTATGCGTACTATGCATGGAGAGACGATCAACACAGATGCAATGCCAAGCGGTAAAAAAACACTTAGTTTTTTTCGTCGTGAGCCTGTAGGTGTAGTGGTTGCGATCACCCCTTTTAACTTTCCGCTCAATCTTGTAGCACATAAATTAGGACCTGCACTTGTTGCAGGAAATACCGTAGTACTTAAACCAACTCCAGAAGCTCCCCTTACTGCGTATAAATTTGCAAAACTTTTCATTGAGAGTGAATATGCCATCGAGGATGCGTTGAGTGTTGTTTACGGCGATGCAGAGGTTGGAAGTGCACTTATAACTTCTGATATTCCAAGGGTCATAAGTTTTACGGGAAGCGTCCCTGTTGGCGAGATTATTACAAAAAATGCAGGGATCAAAAAAGTTGGACTTGAACTTGGCGGAAATGCTGCAACATTTGTAGAGAAGTCAGCAGACTTGAAACTTGCTGCACAGCGTTGTGCACTTGGTGCGTTTGTAAACTCTGGGCAGGTGTGTATATCGCTTCAGCGTATCTATGTTGACGATGCGGTGTATGATCAGTTCTCAGCTTTAATGGCAGAGGAAACGAAAAAACTCAAAGTGGGTTCACCGTATGAAGAAGAAACTTTTATGGGACCACTCATTGACGATGAAGCGTGTGATCGAGCTATGAACTGGGTAGAGTCAGCCATAGAAGAAGGAGCTCAACCAGCACTTCCTCCACACAGAGAGGGAAGATTATTTTACCCATGTGTTATGACAGAGGTGCAAGACACTATGGCGATCGTATGTGAAGAGGTGTTTGCACCTATTGTTTCACTTGTGCGTGTAAACGGTTTTGATGATGCTCTGCCGCGAATGAACAACTCACCGTACGGGTTACAGTTCTCTGTATTTACAAACGATCTCAGCATTACAAACCGTGCGATCGATGAACTTGATGCCGGAGGAATTGTGATCAACGATATGCCGACATTACGTTTTGATATTCAGCCTTACGGCGGTGTCAAACTAAGCGGTGTAGGGCGTGAGGGTCCACGTTTTG
>JARRNV010000263.1:2796-4412 GCA_037384685.1 Sulfurimonas sp. | reverse complement strand
CAAGGTGTTAAACCTGTACGCTACTACTATGCAGAAGGTGTTGACGGACTTGCAACAGAGTGTGACAAATCATTTCATGTTGAAGCTATGAATTTTGCAGGTGGAGAGAATGTACATAAATGTATGCAAAGTAATCTGCGAGGTTTAGAGCAAATTAGCCTAGAGACACTCTATAAGTATGATCCAGAAGTGATCATCGCTCAAAATAGTTTCATCTATAAAAATATATTGTCAAATCCACGCTTTAAAAACTTGGATGCAGTTAAAAATAAACGTGTGCTTCTTGTACCAAATACCCCTTTTAACTGGGTTGATCGCCCACCTTCATTTATGAGGATACTTGGAATCCAATGGTTGGCAAACAGTTTTCATCCAAAAGAGTACAACATAAACTTAAATAAACAGATCAAAGAGTTTTACAAACTTTTTTTACATCTCAACATTACTGATCAACAGATCAAAACTATACTAGGAGAAAAATAATGAACTTAAAAATACCAATACTTTCACTTGTGGCTATCACTGCTATACAGGCGTCCCCACTAAGTGTAGAAAAAATTGTAGTCAATTCAACTTATGAAGATGACGGGAGTATGTATCTTAGCGATGAGGCAAAAAATACAAAACAAAACAAGCAAACTTTTACCCAAAAAAGTTTATCGACACTTGCTACACAAGCAAATATGAACCCTTATACGGTGATCCAGTTTTCACCCTCTGTAAACTTTACACCAGTTGATCAAACAGGTTCAAATGAACCCGCATACCACGATCCGATCCGTATCCGTGCAAAAAGTCAAACAGGTCCAGGTGGAGTTTATATGATCAACGGGACACCTGTCTCGAGTAACCCAGGTGGTGGAAAACAAACACTTGATCTTGAAAATGTAGCTTCGATCGATCTGCATAAAGGGTACTTAAGTGTAGATAAAAACTTAGGGTTTTCAAGCTTGATCGGAAAAATCGATCTCAATATCTTAAAACCAAAGAACAAAGCAGCAGCACAACTTTCACAATCTTTTGGAAGTAACTCATTTAGTAAAACGTTTGTACGCTTCGATAGTGGTGCAGTAGGTGATCTACGTGCTTTTGGTTCACTCTCTGTTTTAAACAACGACAAAACTAAAGGTGCAGGTGATCAACAACGAATAAACGGGATGATCGGATTATCGTATAAACCAAATGAAATATTTTCATCTGAACTTTATATTATGAGAAACTCTGATGACCATCATAACTACGCTAGTCTAAGTTATGCAGAGGCACAAAATCTAGGTACATATTTTTCAAAAGATTATGCGACTACAAAACCAACATCTGCAAACAACAATAACTACTATGACTGGAATAAACAAAGTTTTGATACAACTACGATAGTCGCTGATCTTTCATTTAATATCACTGCAAACGATACTATCGTGATCAAACCTTACTACAAACAAGATAAAGGGGAATACTGGTTTAGTAAAACAAAAGGGAGTAACAATATGGTTATGAACTGGCAAATGGATCATGACCTCTATGGTGCTCTAAGTTCTTATGAGCATACATTTAGTGAAGCACTCAAAACAAAAATAGGATACTGGTACCATAAACAGCTCCCTCCAGGTCCTCCA
>JARRNV010000263.1:0-2746 GCA_037384685.1 Sulfurimonas sp. | reverse complement strand
AGTGGAAACCTCTCGTATAAAGGGTATGGTATCTTAGCTGACACTTCATACCATACACTGCAAACTCCTTTTGTTGAAGTAAGCGGTGATCTAAACAAACTTCATTATAGCGTTGGGATGCAATACCAAACTTTTACATTAGCATCTATAAACAACTACATAGGAACTACTTCTGCAACAAGTTATGATCATGATGTCGCGATCACACAAGCTACACTTGATCCTTGGTCTAGTGTTCAAGAAAAAAAGTTTAATACTTTCATCCCTGCTTTATATCTTGCTTATGATCTAAGTTCTACAGATACAATCTATGTCGATTACTCAAGAACATACGGATTTGATGTAAACCTTTTCCCAACTTATGCAAGTAATAGAGCTGCATTTGTTGCACAAAACATCACTTTGCAGTCGTTATGGGATAATTTAGAACTAGAGACATCGGACAACATTGATCTTGGTGCTAAAATGCAAGTAGGTGCTATTACACTGAATCCAAGTCTATTTGTTTCTTTTGTAAATAACAAACAAGCAAATATCTATGCAAACGGTGTAAATTATCCGGCAAATGTTGGAAAAGCGTTAGGATATGGTGCAGAATTTGCGACAAACGGTGTAATTACTGAAAATCTAGAGTTTATCGGCTCACTACATATAATCAATACCATTTTACATCACCAACAACAACTACAAACATAAAAGGGAATCAACTCCCAGATGCACCTGAATGGATGGCAAAAGGTGCCCTCTCTTATAGCTTGAATGATTGGACATTTACTCCAAGTGTAAGATACACATCAAGCAGATACGGGGATGTTGCAAATACAGAAAAAATCAATGCTTATGCACTTGTAGATTTGGATGTGGCTTACAAAGCTCCTAAAATGTTTTGCTCTCGTGAGAGTCTTTTTAGACTTACAGCTACAAACCTGACAAATAAAAAATATATAGCAACAATCATCTCAGCAGATAATGCATTGGCTGCATATGGAACTTCTAGTACGTACCAAACAGGTGCCCCTTTTGGGATCTATGCAAGTTCTTTTTAATGCACACACTACACTCGATCAAGATACGATCACACTTTTAGACACTATCATTATAGAGATTCGTCTACCACTTATCCGTTTAGCAATCCTAATCGGTGCATCACTCGCTACTTCGGGAGCAGTATTTCAAGCGATGTTTGTGAATCCTCTTGTATCTCCTGGAATTTTAGGAGTTCTTGCTGGTGCATCATTTGGAGCAGCGCTTGGAATGTTACTCTCAGAACAATGGTTTATGATCCAACTCTTAGCATTTATTTTTGGATTTGTAGCAGTTGCCTTTTCAGTACTCATAGGTTCAATGGTGCACAATTCACGCTCAAGTATTATGCTGGTTCTAGGTGGTGTGATCAGCGGTTCACTCTTTACTGCGCTACTCTCTGTGATCAAATATGTGGCAGATCCTTACTCCACTTTACCAGCAATAGTTTACTGGCTTATGGGTTCTCTTTCGATGGCTGAACTTCACGGAGTATTACTTGTTGCAATTCCAATGTTGATCAGTATATTTGCTATGGTATTTATGGGAAAATATTTTGACATTTTAAGTCTCGGTGATGAAGAGGCTAAAGCGCTTGGAGTAAATGTAAAACTGATCAAAACGATCGCAATTATACTCGCAACGCTTGCAAGTTCCCTTGCTGTTGTGATGGCTGGGATCATTGGCTGGGTCGGGCTTATCATACCCCATATTGTCCGTATGGCTATTGGCCCTTCCCATGCACTATTGTTACCACTTTCAGCCATAGTCGGTGCACTCTTTTTACTTTTGGCAGATTCCGTTTCACGACTTGCCATGAGTGTTGAGATACCTATTGGGATACTCACTTCACTTATAGGGATACCTATATTTATCATAGTACTTAAAAACGCGAGGGCAACATGGAATTAACACCAATCATTGAAGTTAAAGATCTTCATTTTTCATACCCTAAACACTCTGTTTTAAAAGGTTTAGACTTTCAACTTTATAAAGGGGAAGTAGTGTCTCTCTTGGGTGAAAACGGCTGTGGGAAAAGTACACTTATTCGCCTTATTTTAGGACTACTAAAGCGAAAAAGTGGGGAAATTTTACTCCAAAATCGTGATATACACTCTTACAAACAAAATGAGATAGCATCACAAATCGCATATATTCCACAGTACCACAATGTCCCATTTAACTACTCTGTTTTAGATATGGTGGTGATGGGACGAGTATTTAAACTAGGACTGTTTGCATCCCCTAGCAAAAAAGACTTTGATGTTGCAGCTAAGGCACTTGAAAAAATCGGCATAGCAGATCTAAAAGATAAACCATTTGGACAACTCAGCGGTGGGCAAAAACAGATGGTTCTCCTTGCCCGTGCACTGACCCAAGAGGCAAAAACATTCATAATGGATGAACCTGTTTCTGGGCTTGATTATGGTAACCAGATCCGTTTCTTAGAGATGATCAACAACTTAAGCAAAGAGGGGTACACCTTCTTAAAAACGACACATTATCCTGATCACGCAATGATGGTTTCATCCCGTGTTGTGAGTATGAAAGATGGTGCTATCATCGCAAGTGGTACGCCTAATGAGGTAATCACTTCAAATATGATCACGCAACTTTACGGTATTGATGCAGATATAGTGCATCATAAACAAAGCCCTCTTTGTGTACCAAGTTTTTCAAAAGGAACATTATGAGAACAGTTGTTTTAATATTTATATTTTTA
>JARRNV010000262.1:0-2821 GCA_037384685.1 Sulfurimonas sp. | reverse complement strand
GATAGTTTCAAGTTCTGCAAGACGGTTATTTACTGCATCGTCTTCAAAATCGCCTGTCATATAGATCTCTTCTTTTTCTTTGATCGCATCATAAAGTCTTTTGTTCCCGTATAAAACAGCATCCATAATAGTGTAGTCTTCATAAGCATACTGGTTTTGTCCTAGAACACCCACTTTATTTGCTTTGGGGATGATTACTTCTCCCTCATACTCTTTAATTTGTCCAGATAAAATTTTTAAAAAAGTAGTTTTTCCGGCACCGTTAGCACCGATAAGTCCGTAACGCTTATTACGGTCTAATTTTAAGTTAATATCTTGAAACAGAACTCTGTTTCCATATCTCATTATTAAGTTTTGTACAGTTACCATCGTCGTTCGCCTATATATTTTTTCGCGATTATACCAAAATAGTGTTAAAATACCCCAATGCAAATAAGAGAACTTACTTTAAAAGAGTTAGATATTGCTTGGGATGTTGTTAAAGAATTAAGAACACAACTCGATTACGAAGAGTTTGAAGATCTGATCTATGACATGCGCGATATTAACTACACTATGATCGGTATTTTTGAAAAAGATCAGCTGATCACTTATGCCGGTGTAAATGTTACTACAAATCTATACCATAAGCGCCATCTTTTTGTATATGAACTTGTAACTTTAAACAGCTATAGATCGCAAGGTTACGGAAAGTTAATGCTTGAATATCTATATGATTATGCAAAAATGGGAGCATGTGAAAATGTGGTGCTCTCTTCTGGTTTTGCAAGAGAAGATGCACATAGTTTTTATGAGAAAAATGGGTTTGAAAAGAAAAGTTTTGTGTTTGTAAAACCTATTTAGTCGCACAACACTTTTTATATTTTTTTCCACTCCCACACGGGCAAGTTTCATTGCGTTCAACTTTTGAGTTGTAAAGCTCTCCGTCTTTATATTTCCAAACTCCATCTTCTTGAACAAAATTACTCTTTTCATGGAGCACTTGGATCCCATTTTGATCGCGGTAGTAAGCTTTAAACTCTACTGTTGTCGGTTTCACCTCTAACACATCAAGTTTTAGCCACTCGACAGAGTTTGAAAACTCTTCAATGAGTGCTATATCTTCTTGGTACTGATTCTCTTTAACAGCAGAATACACAAGGTATTCACCGTTTGCTTGAACGTAAGCAGAGTAACGGCTTCTCATTAACTCTTCAGCACTTTGCGGTTGTTTTTGTTTTGTAATTATCGGCTCACAACACTCACTAAAATCTTTTTCATTTCCACATATACACATAATGTTTCCGTTTTTAGATAGAATTATAGTGTAATGTTTTGAAAGAATGTCTTTGAAAGTATTTCTTAGGGAACAAATCCTCGCTTCGCTCTGAGTCCCACGAAATTCTTCCAAAGACTTTCGAAAACTTTGGTTGGTCGCGTGAGAGGACAAGGTATGCATATAAAATCACTCTATATAGCTTCAAATGAAAAAAATGTAGGCTCCCTTTTTATCTCTATGGGGATGATGGATATACTAAAAAGAAATCTTCATCGTGTGGCATTTTTTAGACCTATTATATACGATAAAAATAGAAAAGATTACAATGTAGAGTTTATACTTAGTCGATATAAACTAAACCTCTCATACGAAGAAGCTGTAGGGTTTGAGGTGGCTTATGTGATAGAAAAATTTAAATATCTTGAAAAAAATTATGACTTTGTATTATGTGAAGGGATTAGTCAAGATAGTTTAAGTGCAACAATTTCACAAAATTTTAACCTAAAAATCGCAAAAAACTTTGGCTGTGGTTATATCAATATTATCGCTGCAAAAAATAAAGAACCAAAAGATATTTATGAGGATCTTCTTATAGAAAACGAGCAGATTACTTCAGAAGCTTCAAACCATTTTGCGACCTTTATTAACCGTGTAAGTGTGGATAAATATACACCATTAAATAAACTTTTGCAAGAGAGTCAATACACGAGTTTTATTGTGCAGGAGAATGAGGAATTAAGTCTCTCTACGATCCAAGACCTGATCGAAGGAATAGGTGCAAAAGAGGTATATATTGGTGAAAATGACTATGCAAGAACTTTTAAAAATGTCCGTGTAGCAGCACTTACACTCGATAACTTTTTAGATCAGATTCAAGAAGATGATCTCATCATTGTTCCCGCAGATCGATCAGACATAATTTTAGGACTTTTAGGTGCCCTTCATTCCGCTAACTATCCAAATCTCAGCGGGATAGTTTTTCCATTTAATATGTCGGTACATCCAAATATAGAGCGCTTGATCGACGGACTTGAGAGCTTTAAGATACCGATACTCTCTGTAGATACAGATACATATAATACTGCAAAAAATATTTTAGGGTTACATCCACGCTTTCGGGTTTCTGCTGAGAGAAAAATAGCCCTCGCACTTGGAGAGTTTTACAACAGTATAGATCTCAAACTTATAGAACAAAAGATAGCAAATAGTTTTAGTGACATAATGACACCACAGATGTTTGAATATAAACTTTTTACAATGGCAAGTGCAAACAAGAAAAAGATTGTTTTACCTGAAAGCGAAGATGAAAGAGTACTACGTGCTGCTGAAATCATTCTACGTCGTGATGTTGCAGATATTATCTTACTAGGCGATAAAGAGAAACTGCAACAAAACTATTTACGTCTAGGTCTTGATCTTTCACGTGCAGAGATTATGGATCCTTTAAAGTCTGATTTGATGGCACAGTTTGTAGAGAAATTTTATATGATGAGAAAATCTAAAGGGCTTTCTCATAAAGGTGCTAGTGACGCTATGATTCACTCGAACTATTTTGCAACAATG
>JARRNV010000261.1:0-3406 GCA_037384685.1 Sulfurimonas sp. | reverse complement strand
TTTTGAAAAAGAAGTTGATTTAATTATGCAGCTTCTTCCTATGCTCGATCGAGAAAAGATTGAAAAAAATTATGCAAAAAAAGATTCCTATTACAATCACAACTTTATTGAAGTAGTTTCTTTCATCCCTTATGAAGATATGATGCCTGTATATTCGATCTTGAATTTGAGAAAAAATATAAAAATTACAGCTGCTCCAAAAAGATTTTATCCGTATAAAAATATTGCTGCACATATGATAGGGTATGTGGCACGGGCAAACAAAAGAGATATCGAAGATAATCCGTTAGTAGATTTGATCGGATATACCGGAAAAACAGGGATAGAAAAGTTTTACAATCAATATCTTCAAGGTACACCTGGTGAGCGAAAAATTAAAGTAAATGCCAATAATCAAGAGATTGAAGAGCTTAGTTATATACCTGCAGATGAAAACAGAAAATTAACGTTAAATCTAGATATGGAGCTACAACAATATATTTCAAAACTTTTTGAAGGGAAGGTAGGTGCTTTTGTTGTAATGCGAGTTGATGGTGCTATATTATCAGCCGGAAGTTTTCCAAACTATGATCTTAATATTTTTGTAAACGGAATGTCTCACAATATGTATGATACGCTATCATCAAGTCTTGATCACCCCTTTACAAATAAACTTGTTCATGGACTTTATCCACCAGGTTCTACAATAAAATCAGTCCTTGGATTACTTTATATAACAACAGATCTTACTGAGAATTGGAGTGTTAATTGTAAAGCGAAACTTCCTCTCGGTGGACGTATATTTAGATGTTGGAAACATCTAGGGCATGGACGTACTGACATTGTTAAAGCTATTCGAGAAAGTTGTGACGATTATTTTTATAAGGGTAGTTTATGTCGGTGAAACACTTAATATGTCCATAGGACAGGGGGATTTTTTAGTTACTCCTATTCAAATAGCACAAATGACAGCACTTGTTGCAACAGGAAAACTACCAACACCTCACTTTGCTAAAAATATAGGCGGTGTAGAATATATTTCTGAGTATAAAAATGTATTTAACGAAAAAGAGTTGGCAAAACTCCCAATTATTCAAAAAGCTATGTATCAAGTGTGCAATAACCCTCACGGTACAGCTACGCAGTACCTTCATTCAAAAGTAAGATTAGCGGGGAAAACAGGGACTGCACAGGTTATTGGGATTAAACAAGATGTAAAAAAACGTAAACTGGAACATGAGATGGCATACTATAATCGTTCACACGCATGGTTTACGACGTATGGTCCATATAAAAATCCTCAGTATGTTGTTATGGTTATGGTTGAGCATGGTGGTCACGGTGGATATGCAGCGGGTTCAATCGTCTCAGAGATATACAACAAGCTTCTTGAGCTTGAGTATATAAAAAAGTAGTTTTAAGATATATAGTTCTGAATAAGCAGTGCTAAAATTGTAAGTAAGAATATCCCACCGGCTTTGTTGTAAAGTTTGTTTGCAATAATAAATAATAAAGTTAGTGATGCAGATGCTAAAATAATTAGATCAAATGAATTTTTGGCAATATCTATTGTAAGTGGGTGCACTAAAGCTGCAGAACCCAATACCATTGAAAAGTTTGCAACGTTTGAGCCTATAATGTTTCCTATGCTCATCTCGGCATTACCTTTTTTATGCAATGCTCTTAAACCATTGAAACTTCTCTTTTTGTAATTCATCGTCAATTTCACCTTCTAAGTCTTCTTTGGAGCTTTTAAATAAAAAGATAAGGTATGAGACCATTATTAACAAAAACAAAAGACCGTCAATACGACCGATTTTTCCATCTTGAATCATAATAACAAAAACAATAACAGGAATAACTACCCACGCGCTGTCTAACGAGAAAAGATCGCGTTTAGGTTTCATAGACTTTGCAAGTAAAAACACTATACCTAAAACTAATGTAATGTTGAATGTAACGCTTCCTACAACATTGGCAACTGCCATATCTGTTTTACCGTAAAATGCGGCCATAACAGAAGCTGCCATCTCAGGTAAAGATGTACCAAACGCCACAAGTGTAGCACCGATAACAAAGTGAGAAATATTATAGTGCAGGGCAATTCTCTCTGACTCTTTTATAATAAAATCAGCACCGTAAATTAAAGCTGCCATAGCAACTAAAAAAATTAAATAATCCATTATTCCTCTTCTGTTCTAACTATTAAACTGCTTGGCAGTGAAAATTTTTTAATTAACTTTGTCTCTTTTTCACGCATTTCGCCATTGTCAACTTCATGGTCATACCCTAGTAAGTGTAGCAAGCCATGTATAAAAAGTAGTGAAAATTCATCTTGAATACTATGTCCAAACTCTTGCGATTTTTCTTCCACAAAGTTTTTTGAAATTACAATACTGCCAAGGGGAGCAAAAGGCATATCTTCGTAGGGAAAGCTAAGTACATCAGTCGGGTAGTCTTTTGATCTGTACTCTTTGTTGATAGTTTGTATCTCTTCATTATTGGTAATGATGAGTTCTATATCTTTTTTTGTTAAAGACTTTAAGATAGCTTCTGGTTTTGTGAAGTCTATCTTTAAATCTGTTTTATTTTCTATATCAATCATAAGCGCAATTATAGCAAATTACGCCTTGATATCTATGTTTTTTCCAATTCCTGCTACAGCAGAAGATGTTTGTTGTGTCTGTTGAGAAGCACTATCGAGAATACTTAAAACATTTTTTGCAGCTACATCTTGAGCTTTTTTCATAACATCGATTTGAATCGATCCCATTGTAGAACCGGAACTTATAGATGAAGTACCCATTATATGGCTCCTTTTAATATATTTCATAGTATATCATCGGCTATATTTAAACAATATTAAAATATATGCTAAAATCACATTATGAAAGAAACTATAAAAAAAGCAGTATGTATTATGAGTGGCGGGATGGACTCTACACTTGCCGCGTATATGATGAAAAATAAGGGTTATGAGATTGTAGGGGTACATTTCAACTATGATCAAAGGACACAAACAAAAGAGTTACAATGTTTTGAAGCTATATGTAACGAGTTGGATGTAAAACAGAAGTATATACTTGATCTTGATTTTTTTGCAAAATTGGGAGCTTCAGCACTTACGGATAAGAATATTGATGTACCTACTTCAGGTGTAGAAGAGGGTGTACCTGTTACATATGTCCCGTTTAGAAACGGCATATTTCTATCGATGGCAGCTGCTATTGCAGAAAAAGAGGGTGCAAATGTCATAGCTATAGGTGTAGTGGAAGAGGATAGCAGTGGTTATCCCGATTGTAGAGAACATTATATAGAAGCTATGCAAAAAGCGATCAATCTTGGAACTAAAGATGAAACAAATATAGAGATTAAAATGCCGTTAGTGCATCTCAAAAAATCTGAGATTGTTCTAGAAGCATTAAAA
>JARRNV010000260.1:0-3065 GCA_037384685.1 Sulfurimonas sp. | reverse complement strand
GGTTGTTAATCAGTTAGCTGAAGCGGGAACAATCCAAATGGGTTCAACTGAAGAGATGGTAGAGTAGCGTTATGGCAACAGTTATCTCAAATGATTCAATCGAAAAGCATAGTGTAAATAAGTATAATTTTAAAGTGATCGCTTTTGGTGCTAAAGATGAAGATCATTCTGAAGAACCGACAGTTAGTTCGGAGCCGCAACTCGTAGATGAAAAGATAGATTCAAGTTCACTTAGCAGTGGTACAAAGGACTCTTTGATTGAGTCGTTAATGAAAAAAACTGATGAGATGTCTTCAAACTTTATTAAACTGCAAATGAAATTAGAGGAAAAAGAGGAAGAGTTTGCATCACAGTTGCAAAAAGCAAAAGAGGAAGCATTTCAAGAAGGGCTTGAAACAGGTGTGAAACAAACTCAAGAGCATATTCAAGATGAGTTAAATAACACAAAAGAGCTTTATGAAACTTCTATAAAAAAACTTGAAGATGCAGCTGAGGAGTTTAAAAGTTCAGTAGAATCCTTAAAAAATGAGCTTGTTTTAGCGGCGATTGATATTGCTCATGAGGTTATAAAAGTAGAGGTCTCAGAGAACTCTAGTAACATTGCAAAAGCACTTTCTGATGAGCTTATAAAAGATTTACAAGGTGCATCTAAAATAACTTTAAAGGTAAATCCTAAAGATCACAGTGTAATATCTGAACATTTAAGTAATTTACAAAATGTTACAGTGGTATCTGATGGTGCTATTAGCGAAGGTGGTGTCGTGGTGCTCAGCGATGCCGGTAATGTTGATTCGCAGATACAAAAAAGATTTGAAAAAGTAAAAAAAGCAGCTTTAAGTGAGTAAAATGAGTGTTAAAGAAAAAAGCATAGAAGAGCTAGATGCTCTTTGTGCTGATATCAGAGAAGAGATTTTAAAAGTAGTTAGTAAAAATGGCGGGCATTTAAGTTCAACACTTGGTGCGACAGAACTTATAGTAGCTATGCATAAAGTGTTTGATTCTAAAAAAGATCCTTTTATTTTTGATGTATCACATCAAGCCTATGCGCATAAACTGCTAACAGACAGATGGGAACAGTTTGATACGCTACGCACATTTGGCGGTATTAGTGGTTATACTAAACCTAGTGAGAGTAAACACGATTATTTTGTAGCGGGACATAGTTCTACATCAATCTCTTTAGGAGTAGGTGCTGCAAAAGCAATAGCACTCGTTATGATAGGTGATGGTTCTATGACAGCGGGTATGGTGTATGAAGCATTAAATGAACTCGGTGATCGTAAATACCCAATGGTGATTATCTTAAATGACAATGAGATGTCTATAGCAAAACCAATAGGGGCTATGAGTAGAATGCTCTCTTCGGCAATGGCTAGCCCTTTTTATCAAAGATTTAAAAAACATACTGAAAATTTTGTAGATAATTTTGGTGAGGGTGCTCGTTATATTGCTAAACGTATGGAAGAGTCTTTAAAACTGGTGACTCCGGGAATTATGTTTGAAGAGATGGGGATCGATTATATAGGTCCTGTTGACGGGCACAATCTTTCTCAACTTATAGATATCTTTCAAACAGCAAAAAATCTTAAAAAACCTGTAATTATCCATGCACAAACACTTAAAGGTAAAGGGTATGAGATTGCTGAAGGGCAAGAGGAGAAATGGCACGGGGTAGGTCCTTTTGACCTTAGTAGCGGAGATAGTGCAAAGAAATCATCTGCAAAATCGGCTACACAAATTTATACAGAAGCACTTATGTCTCTTGCTGATAAAGATGAAAAAGTTGTTGGACTTACTGCTGCAATGCCAAGCGGTACGGGACTTAGTCCATTAATGGAGAAATATCCGGAGCGTTTCTGGGATGTAGCTATTGCTGAACAACATGCTGTAACTTCAAGTGCAGCTTTAGCAAAAGAAGGGTTTAAACCGTTTTGTACAATTTATTCAACATTTCTTCAACGTGCATACGATCAGGTGATTCACGATACATGTTTAATGGATCTTCCTGTTGTATTTGCACTTGACCGTGCTGGAATAGTTGGAGAAGATGGAGAAACCCATCAAGGGGTTTTTGATATTTCATATTTAAGAGCTATACCAAATATGACTCTGTTTGCTCCAAGAGATGAAAAAAGTTTTCATCAGGCTATGGGGTTTGCTCATAATTATCAGCACCCTTGTTCATTGCGTTACCCTAGGGGATCTTTTAGTGGATGTGAAGAGTTGCCGGAATCACAGCCTTTTGAATTGGGAAAATCACAACTATTACAATCAAGTAATTCAGATATCCTTTTTATAGGGTATGGTAATGGAGTCGGACGCGCAGCACAAACTGCCAAGCTTTTAGAAAAAGAGGTAGCTCTTTTAGACCTTCGTTTTGTAAAACCACTAGATGAAGAGATGTTGCAAGAGTTGGCAAAAAAACATACAAAATGGTTTGTATTCTCTGATAGTGCAAAAATGGGTGGAGTAGCAAGTGCCATTATGGAGTTTTTAGCTAAAGAATCACTCAATGATATTAAAGTAGTTAGTTTTGAATATGAAGATAGTTTCATAACACACGGTAATACAAAATTGGTTGAAGAATCATTAGGATTACTCCCTGAGCAGCTGGCAAAAAAAGTACAGACTTTAGCGTAGTTCTACAATCGCACAAAATCTTCCGGTTTTTCCTTCGGCTCTATAAGAGTAGTACTGATCAGTACTACAAGATGTGCACTCATGTGAGATCTGAAAGTCGGTTAGCCCCAGCTCTTTTAGCTGATGTGTTAAGATCGAGGGGATACTAAGATAGTAATTATCTTCTTTTTGACTAATTGCATAATCTAAACCAAGATTATGTGCTTCTTTCACGATCTCAAAGCCAACTTCATAACAACATTCACCAATAGCTGGACCTATTTTTACTTCAATATCTTCTATATTGCTACCATATAGTTTTTTAAACTTTTCGATCACTTTTTTTGTAATGTTAGCAAATGTTCCTGCACGTCCTGAGTGTGCGACCGCTATTACTTCTTGTATCGGATCATAAAAGATTATCGGACTGCAGTCTGCAACCATGA
>JARRNV010000259.1:0-2874 GCA_037384685.1 Sulfurimonas sp. | reverse complement strand
TAGATGAACTCACAAAAGCGTGTTTTAATTTTGGCATCAGATCTACGGTCTCGATAGTATCATCAAGAGAATTATTAAGATAACCAAGTTGTAGTTCGTATTCGAAATCACTTACAGCACGAAGTCCTCGAATCAGTACTTTTGCATTATGTTCACGTGCTAATTCTACTGTTAAATTATCAAATCCTACAACCTTAACACCTTTCATGTGTTGTGTAGCTGCTTTTGCCATCTCAATTCTCTCTTCAAGTGTAAACATAGGCTTTTTATCTATAGAGGTAGCAATTGCTACAACCACTTCATCAAAGAGATTTTTAGCACGTTCAATAATATCGTAATGACCGTTTGTAATAGGGTCAAAAGTTCCGGGGTAGAGTGCAATTTTATTCATAAAAAAATATTTCCTTTAATTCCATCTTTTGTATAAATTGTTTTCAATGCCAAGAAGATCAAACCATTTTCCGATCACAAAGTTTTCCATCTCTTCTAAAGTTTGTTGTTCAGAATAGTATGCCATTACAGGTGGTGCGATCATAATTCCTAAACTTGCCAGTTTTTGCATATTTTCAAGTGCTATAGCTGAAAAAGGGATCTCACGAGGTGCCAAGATCAGTTTTTTCTGCTCTTTTATCATTACTGCTGCACACCGAGTAATCAGGTTGTCACTTATTCCACAAGCTATTTTTGCCAAAGTATTCATACTGCAAGGGGCAATAATCATAGCATCTACTCCAAAAGAACCAGACGCAACACTTGCAGATATATCTGCATCATCATGGTATGTAACACCCTGTTCTTTTTCCAAAACGGTTTTGGAGTTTTCACTCATAATAAAATGTTTTTCTATTGTGTCAGGAAGGAATTTTAAAGTTTTTAAACCTAAATTAACTCCACTTGCTCCACTTGTTGCAACTATTATTTTCATTTTACTTTCGCCCTGTTTCTTCCCGTAACTATAACTTTAATCTTTTTGCCTTTACTGTTCTCAACAAAAATGGTGTCACCGATGCAGCCGTTTTGTAAAGCTCTTGCTGTAAAAGAGATCACGATTGAGCCGTTTTGCAATGCTACATTTACATTTGCATCTCTTTTGATCAAATCAAGAGGTTGTATGTCTCTTGTTGTGATAATCTCACCTTTTTTCATCGAATGTTTAAGTTCTAAGGTGCTCTCTTCAATAGTTTGAAGAGGCATAGCATTAAATTTATCTAGAATTATACTATCTTTTAGCGTATTTACTTTTGTGAGCTCACTATTTCGTTGTAAATCTTTTTTCAGAATGATTACTTTTACCGAAGCCTGCATCATATAATTGAAAAAAATCATTTTATTTTTATCTGTTTTAATTGCAACTACCCCTTCATGATTTAAGTGTTCTCGTGAACGTATTTCTATAGTGTAGTTTTTAGGCATTTTTTCCATATATGAGCGAGGTGCTATAGTGAGATTTTTGATATCTATAGCCTTGTATTTTTCTTTATAGTGCTGTATAACAAACTCTTTGATTTTTGTAGTATCTATCGGACTTATTTTATTGAACTGTATGTATGGGTAGGGTGATGTAAACTCTTTATATCCGTGTTTCTTTAAAATCTGGATTAACCTGCCTGCTTTAACTCTTTTTATATGTTTATTATTTTGTAATTTAAAAAGGAGCACATCGTTTTTTATCTCTATATTTTCTACAATAGTTGAAAGTTTTATTGAATTATCTTTGATGTAATAGTTTCTTTGCAGCTCAGTTGCATAAAGATTAATCAAAAAGAGGGAGATATACCGTGGGTTTATTTGGAAATTGCGATGTTGAACAAGCAAAAATAAAACAACTTGAAACTGAAAACATTAAGTTACAAAATGAGGTTGAAGAGCTAAAAGAACGTCTTGCACAACAAGAGGGAAGTAATACCCAGTCAAGTGTCTCAAACGAAGCTATAGCACGTGATGAAATCATACAAATGCTTTTACTCTCTTACGATAGTGGAGTGGGGTTTGTAAAAAATATTTTACAATCTACCGTAGAGTCTCTAGAAGAGGCGGGGGACTTAAATGGACGTACGAGCAGAAGAATTACTACTGTTCAAAAAGAGGGTGACTCGATCAACCAATCGATCGATCAAATTGCTCAAGAAGCAGTTAACTTAGATAACGGTGCCTCATCGTTAAATAATAGTGTTTCTTCTATAGGTGACATAATTAACCTGATCAAAGATATCTCGGATCAAACAAATTTACTGGCATTAAATGCTGCTATTGAAGCTGCTCGTGCCGGTGAGCATGGACGAGGCTTTGCAGTTGTTGCAGATGAAGTTAGAAAACTTGCTGAACGTACACAAAAAGCGACACAAGAGGTCGAAATAAGTATCTCTCAACTAAAACAAAATACTTCTGAAATTCAAGATATTTCTGAGCTTTTTAGAGACAATACCGGGAAAATGACAGAAACTTTATCGGCGTTTTTTGAAGAGTTGGAATTTGTGATCAAAAACTCACATAGAATTTCGGAAATCACTTCTAACATAACAAATGAAGTGGGAATCGGTAATGGTAAAATGGACCACATTTTACTAAAACTCTCAGGTTATAATGCATTTATTAATGGGGCAAATCCAACTGTAGGTGACGAAAATAGTTGTGTATTTGGTAAATGGTTTGAAGAAAATAAAGAACAGATCAAAAATGCTCCAAAAGTGATCAGTGATGTAACTGCGCACCATGCAAACGTACATAAATCGATCAAAGAAGCTATAGAACAATGGAAAAATAAAGAGTTTGATAAAGCAGTAGAAACAATGAAATCTGTTGAACATTCAAGTGAAGTAGGTTTTGAAGAGCTTTATGAGGCATTTATAAGCACACATCATTAAAAAGTATACT
>JARRNV010000258.1:0-2872 GCA_037384685.1 Sulfurimonas sp. | reverse complement strand
TATATCTGTAATATCTTATCAAAATGTCATGATATCAAGCAAAAATTGTAATAGTTTAGCAAAATGATAAGTATATTAGAAGTAAAAAATTATGTTAATAAGCTTTTAAAAAATAGTTCTGTACGATTGTATTTATAAGTATAAAAGGATATTTTATGAGTAAAGTACTAGTACCATTAGCAAACGGATTTGAAGAGATCGAAGCTGTAAGCATCATAGATGTTTTGCGACGTGCAGAGATCGAGGTTTTGATCGGTACTGTAAAAGCAGAACCGTATGTTGCAGGTGCACATAACATTATCTTGCAAACTGACTGTATTGTTGAAAGAGTCTCAGCAGATATGATCGACATGATTGTTCTTCCCGGAGGATGGGGCGGTACACGTGCATTGGCAGAAGATGAAAATGTACAAAACCTTTTAAAAGATATGGACGCAAAAGGGAAAAACATCGCAGCGATTTGTGCAGCACCTTTTGCACTTCACACTGCCGGAGTTCTAAAACAAAACTACACTTGTTACCCGTCTGTAGAAGAGGAGATCAGACTCGATGGTTTCCAAGGTGACAAAGCGATGGTTGTAGAAGACGGCAATGTTATGACATCACGAGGTCCTGCGACTGCTATTTGTTTTGCTTTGGCTATTGTTAAAAAGCTTAAAGGTGTAGAAGTATATAATAGTGTTAAAAATGGTCTTTTGGCTAATTATTGCGGAGAATAATATGAAATGGATATATGCAGTTTTTTTAACGATCTTTTTAGTTGGATGTTCTACGGTTGATGTCAATGTTGATTATGATCAGCAGTTCAAATTTTTAGAAGTGAACAATTTTGCAGTTGAGCATGAAACGAAAAAAGGTGAGAGCAATTTAGTAAACGACAGAATTACAGCAGCGATCAATCAACAGATCACACAAAAAGGGTATAAAAACGATTCTCCTGCAGGGTTGATTTTTAACTACTATTACAAAGCGCAAGATAAAACAGATTATCAAACAAGTTATGGTTTAGGAACCGGTTTTGGAAGAATTGGCTGGGGAGGTGCCTTGATGGTCTCAACAACCGATACTTACGAATACACGGAAGGAACATTGGTTATAGATGCACTCGATGTTAAAACGAAAAAAATAGTGTGGAGAGGTGTTGGAGTTCTTGAACTAAAACAGCAAAAAACTCCGCAAGAAAAAACAGAATATGTCAATAAAATAGTGGCAAAAATCTTAGAAAAATTTCCATCTAAGGTAGCTCAAGAAAAGTAGTTTTACCTACTCTCTAACAAACACGAGGTTTTTTAAACTTCGTGTCTCATCTGCACTTTTAAACTCTTCTAGATTATCTAAACGTTTTTCAAACTTAAATGTTGGAGCAAGACGTGCTACCATATCTATGATGAAATTACTCTCCAACTCTGGTGAGTTTAAACAAGCTAAAAGCACACATCTTTCACTTGCTAATTGCGGGAGCTTTGTAATAATTTTTTCATAATCTTTTGTCGCTTCAAAACTGCCACGCTGAAAACTAGGCGGATCGATGATGATGAGTTCATACGGACCTTTACGCTTGAGTGAAGAGAACGATTTTAAGATGTTATACGGTAAAAAACTCACCCCTTTTGGATCAAGCTCGTTGATCGAGTGGTTTGCCATTCCTACTTTGAGTGCACCTTTAGACATATCTACATTTACAACGCTTGAGGGCTCCGCCATATTTTGCCGCAACGGAAAACGCACAGGTGTAAGAGAAAAGGTTTAAAACGTGTTTATCTTTTGCGTTTTCACGTACAAAAGTACGACCGTTTTTCATATCTGGAAAGTAAAAAGAGTTTTTGTTTGATAGTAAATTGAGTTTGAGTTTCATCCCGTTTTCTAAAATGATCAGATCGTCAGGAACTTCTCCTATAAGCACTTCACTTGGAGCACCTTTAATGTAGCGACGTTGTACCACTAAAGTTGTATAGTTTGAACTCTCTACAAAGTTTTTTAGCATCTCGATCAGCTCTGTTTCATTAGGCTCTTCAAAATAAAATGCAGCATTGATGATCTCACTATTTACACTGTCGATCGTAAGATGTTTTAAACCCTCATACAGACCACCGCGACCGTGAAAAAGACGTTGAAATTCCTCTGTTACACTTGGAAGTTTTGATTCCAAGTGTTGTTGTAGTTCTGTAGTTGTCATACTTTTTCCCAGAATGTTCCCGCAGGAGTGTCCATGAGTTGCACGCCAAAGCCAAGAATTTCATCACGCAGTTTATCTGAGAGCTCGAAGTTTTTCTCTTTTTTAGCTTCATTTCTTTGTTCGATTAGACTATCGATCTTCTCTTTTGTCTCAGAGTCTATTCCAAATTGAAAATATTCAAACGGATTCTTTACACCAAAACCAAGTACAGTTTCGATGTAGGCTAAGTTCGCCATTGTCTCACGTTTAAGCACTTTATGTTTTCCCGCAGTATCGAGTGTTTCGTTTGCAGTTTGAACCATCTCATCGATCAGTGAAAGTGCTTTAGAGATGTTTAGATCATCGCTAAGTGCTTCGAGTAGATCTTTTTGAAACTGAGTTTGTTCGTCTGATTCAGCCAAACCAAAAAGACGTTTTTTAAGTCTGTATATTTTGTCCAGACGTTTTTTACTCGCTTCTAAGTCTTGGGTGTTGAAGTTAAAGTTTGAGCGGTAGTGGGTACTTAAAAGGTAAAAACGTAAAACCTCTCCATCATATTCTTTAAGGGCATCTTTTAAGAAAAAACTGTTGCCTAAAGATTTTGACATTTTTTCCCCGTCAATGTTTACAAAACCGTTGTGTACCCAATATTTTGCAAGTGCATGATCGCTCGAACAGCGTGTTTGTGCAGCTTCATTTTCGTGGTGTGGAAAAAGC
>JARRNV010000257.1:0-3638 GCA_037384685.1 Sulfurimonas sp. | reverse complement strand
TACACCACCGCGTTCTATATCTGCTACTAAAATTATTTTAGTATTAAACTCTTTTGCTATGTAGATATTACTGAGATCTTTGTCCATCAAATTAAGCTCAACCGGACTTCCTGCACCTTCAGCCACTATACACTCATACTCTTTTTGTAGTTTTTTAAACGCTTTTTTTACAATCGGTTTGAGGGAGTCTAAATTACTATAGTACTCTTTTACATCCGTATTTGAAACACTTTTACCGTTTATAATCATGTGGGCTTTGTTTTTTCCGCCCGATTTTAAGAGGATTGGGTTCATTGACGGAGATGTTTTAAGACCAATCGCTTTTGCAGCAAATGCTTGAGGAATTGCGATCTCACCACTGTCAATATCGGTAACTACAGAATTGTTAGAGACATTTTGTGCTTTGAAGGGAGCTGTATTTATGCCATATTGGCGAAGCAGGTAGGTGATGGCAAAACTCAGTGTTGATTTTCCGGCATCGCTGCTGGTACCGAAAATACTAAGTGAATGCATAGTACTTTAGAGCTTGATTCACAGATCAACTCCATCCCAAAATTCATCAAAATCAAGATTTGTCATGCTGTTGTCATCTTCAAGGTTTTTCTCAACAAGCTTTTTATGTTGATACTCAAAATAGCTTTGAAGCGCCTCATTAATCATTTCTGATGGCTCTTTTTTGAGTAGTTGTGCAAAGTTGTCAAGATTTTCGTAGTTATCTTCAGTTAGTTTTATTTCCATACAAATATTCTATCAAAAAGTTGGAAATATCTTCTTCCAATCACGATCAAAATGTTTTTTTACAAAAGATTTATGATGAGGAACTCTACATTTTGAACAGTCTTGATGAATTGCATCACCGTATACACCTTGAACTCCATCTTTTGATTCGATCGAGCAGTAGCTGTATTGTGTTTTGTCATTAACTCGCTTGATTCCCTCATCATTAAAATGGAAATGGGGACAACCACAAAGATAGCAGTTGAGCTTTTTCATATCGTGGCATTTTTTATGATCAGCGTATAGAGGACAAAAATCTTTCTCATTTTTTACCATATTTTCAAAATCAAAATATTCAATGATTTCATCATCAGAGAAGTTTTTTGCTTGGAGTTTTGAAACTATTTTTGCATGTTTTAGGGCGTGTGCTTCAAACCACTCTTTGTAACTCATTTTCTAAAAGCCTTGAGTAAAAAATAGATTGTGAAAAGTTCACATGCTAAAAGGGGAAAATGGATCAGATACACTTGATCTTGTTTGTCACTCATTTGTAAAAAATACTCTAAAGCTTTGTAAAATCCATAAGCACATAACATCCCTAAAAGGTATGATTTTTGTTTGATCACATCTATCATGGTAAGCAATTGCGCTTTTGGAAAAAATATAGTTTCAGCGCGTACAAGATACGATCCAAACACAAATGTAAACTGATACCCTAGATAGATTAAAAGTGCAGTCGTGTAACTGTAATTAAAGAGTAAAAAGTATAAAACCGCCAATAAAATAACAATTTCAACCAAAAGGCTGATAAGAAAAAAAGCTTTGAGGTTGAGAATTTTATAGTAAAGCTTGGCAACAAAAAGCATTGCAAGTGCTAAAAAAATCCCGCCAAGCGAATAGATAGATGGTTCAAGTGGAGCATAGAGTGTAAATATGCTCCCGACAGATATACCAAGAAATAGGGATTGATAACCATCTATAAACCTTAGTATTTGAGTTTAAATCCGATAAAACCGGTTGTTGTGTAGTTCACAGGATAGATTGCATTGTCTCTGATCCATAAACCGTTTTTTTGATTAAACAGATTGTTTATTTTAGCGAAAACTTCCCAATTATCTTTTGCATACGTTGCTGCAATATCTGTAGTGTTATATGCTTCTTGTTTTTGAGTGAAGTTGTTATGGAAATCTTCCGCAGCGTACGCTTCGCTTCTATACACTTCAACCAAAGAGATAGTCGTGTACTCGTTTGGTAAGTAATCAAATGTGATTTTCACATTATGATCAGATACACCTGGAAGATCGTTACCTGAAAATACCTCACCGTTTTCAACTTCTGTATCTATAACAGCCTGAACATAGTTATAGTTCAAAGAGAGGTTAAAGTTATCAGAAATAAGCCATTTCTCATAAAGATCAAGACCATATTTATGCGATTTGTCTATATTTGTATTTTTCGAGTTTATAAAACCCGGATCAGAGTAGTAATAGATTTCATCTTTGAGATCGATGTAATACACTGAGAGTTTAAACTTGTTATTTTTTTGTATATTGTTATAACCGATTGTGTAACTATCTGAAATTGCCGGTTTTACATATCCCATGTAACCAGTTGCCGGATTAGTGTAACTAAAAAGCCTGTCAAGCTGAGCAGTCTCATAGGCATGTGAATAACTTGCGAAAACTGAACTCTCTTTATTGATCAGATAATTTGCACCCAGCTCAACACCGTGAAGATTTTCACTTTTGTGATCACCCGCACTCTCTGAGAATTTCATCTGTTCATAACGATAACCGGCTTTAAGTGTTAGCCTATCTAGGTAATACTCTGAAGAGATAAAAAGTGCTTGATTTTTCTTCGTCATATCGAGTGAAACATTGTAACTGTTTTGGTAGTTTAAATCGGCATCGAAACTATCTACTCCTGCCTTTATAGCGACAAGGTTATTTGTATACTCCAAAAAACTGCTTAGGGTAATGTAGTCATACTTTGTTTGCGCAGTTGAGGAGTAACTTGGACGTGCATAATCAGAAGTTTTTTTCTCTCTTGAGATATTTGCCTGAAGTGAAAGGGCATTGTTTATATAGTAGATAAAACCTGTACCCATAACATTAGAATCATACGTTTGCAGTGCCTCAGCACTAGGAAATCCGAAGTAAGTTCCTTGTTGTGTGGGATCTTGATCATACTCTGCTTTTGTCATACTTCCACCGTATGTAACGTTAGTGTTAGTTGTGGCAAAATTTGCAAGAAGATCTAGATCGTTTGTTGCTTTATATTTGAGATCAAGTGAGGCGGTTGTGAGTTGGTTTTCATCTTTATCACCCGTAGCATTAACCGTTCTAATCCCGTCACTTTTTGTCGTCTTACCGCTAAATGTAAGATTTAATTTATCATCTTGAGGTCCTAAATAAACAGAGCCGTCAGCAACACCATAGTTCCCAATATAAAAAGAGAATTCTGCATTGTTTGATTCTTTTGTTATGATGTTAATAGCTCCGGCATTTGCACCATCGCCACCAACCACAACTCCTGATGATTTGATAATTTCAATACTTTTTATAGAAGAGGGAGCAATAAATGAAAGCAATTGTGGCACCATATCGACATTGTTCATCTTTCTGCCGTTAATGGTAACTACAATGTTTTGGTATCCATCCCCTACACCGTAACCTCTGAGATCAAGTTTTTGTAAAAACGGGTTTCCGTAACCGCTTGTTGCAAACACAGATGTTTGTTTGTTTAAAAACTCATAGACGTTTTGTACATGAGATTTTTCAATATCTTCTGCCGTATATACTTCAACTGCATCAGTAGATTGAAGCTCATTTGTAGCTATGGCAGTTGAAGTAACCTCAAGTGGAGCAAGAGTGATATCCTGCGCGTTTAATTGGCTCAAAAGAGCGACTAAAATGAGTGAT
>JARRNV010000256.1:0-4119 GCA_037384685.1 Sulfurimonas sp. | reverse complement strand
AAGAGACCGTTTTTATTGATCATTAAAGAGGTGTCAAAGCTTTTAAAACCCTCTTTTTTAAGTAGTTTTGATTTTGTTAAAATTTTTTTAGTTTCTTCTTTGTCTTTAATAATAAAAAGATCATAAACAGCTAAATTTGCTTCGAGCATAATTTCAGAAGAGCTTCTTTGCATATGCTCACGATAAATCTGTGCAATAACCGAGTACTTTGTAAAAATATGATCAATATATTGTTGACGATTAAGCTTATAAAACTCCCAAAAAACTGCACTAATACTTATGAGTGAAACGCTTAGTGCAAAAAGTACTGTTATTAGTACGGCATTTTTCTTGATCATTTAAGCAGTTTGTACCCTACACCACGAACAGATTCTATAAGAGATTTATCTCCTAGCTTACTTCTAATACGTCCAACCATAACATCTATAGATTTATTGGAGCTATCTTCATTAATTGCATTTACATTATGAATTAAGTCTTCACGAGAAACTACAAGTCCGTGTTTTTGAATCATGTACGAAAGAATTCCAAATTCTGCATTCGTAAGATCGATAGTACGCCCTTTATAAGTAATCGTCATTGTCTCTTTATCACATTTAAAATCGCTCTTGTTCTCAGCCTTTGCCTCTGTTTTTGCAGCATAACGGCGAAGTACAGACTGAATTCTTGCTTCAAGTTCACGAGGATCATATGGTTTTGGCATATAATCATCTGCTCCAAGTTCAAGCGCTTTTACTTTATCTGTCACATCACTTCTAGCAGAGGATATAATAATTGGGATATCTTGACGCTCACGAATCGCTTCACAAACTTCAAGACCATCCATTCCAGGGAGTGTTAGATCTAAAATAACAAGATCAAATGGCTCAAGCTTTAAAATACTAACTGCTTTAAAAGGATCATCTTCTACTGTGATCTCAAAATCAAACTGCTCAAGATACTCCATAAGGATTTCAGCAAGTTCCAAATCATCTTCGATCATCAATATTTTATGTTTAGCCATAGTAAACCTTTTTTTACCAAATTATAACGATATCAAAATAACAATTAGCTAATACCCGTTACAAGCAATGTAATCCTATATGCTAAAAATGCCATTACATATGCCGTAACAGATGTAAATGCAAAGAGATAGAAAAAGTATTTTATCCCTCCAGCTTCACGAGTAAAAACGATAGAAGCTGCCAAACATGGCAAGTAAATCATTACAACAACAATAAATGAAACTGCAGAAGCAAAAGGGATATTTTTACTAATCTGGTTTGCTAGGCTTGAGTTCGTTTCATCCACATCACTTCCTAGTGAGTAAAGTACCCCTAGAGTTGAAACAACAACCTCTTTAGCAGCTAAACCTGTTTGTAAAGCTATATTCATCTTCCAGTCAAATCCCAACGGTTCAAATATTGGTTCCGTAAATTTTCCAAGTGTGCCTAAATAACTTTGTTCAAGTTGCTCTTCTGCCAGTTTATTCTCTAGTTGTGCAATCTCTACTTCACTTTGCGCTTGTTCAATTTTTGCATTATACTTAACATCTAATGCTTCATTATGCGGATATGTTGACAAGAACCAGATAAGCATCGATGCCGCAGCAATAAAAGTACCCGCTTTTTTCAAATACATCATAGTTTTTGTTAACACAGTGTGCCAAATCAATTTCACACTAGGCAGTCTATATTTTGGCATCTCCATTACAAATGGCTCATCCATCCCTTTAAAAGCAGTAAGTTTTAAAATTTTTGCTGCAATTAGTCCTAAAATTGCACCACTTATATAGATTGCAAATAAAACATTTCCGGCCATATCTATCCGATAATAAACAGAGTTAAAAGTCTGTCTCTATCATTTTTTAAAACTCTTGCACTCATATATGCAGGAATTGAGCAACCAAATCCTGTGACAAGTGGAATAAAACTTTGACCATGTAATCCAAATTTGTGAAAAAAACCATCAAGTAAAAATGCAACGCGGGACATATACCCAGTACTTTCTAACAAAGCGATACCAATAAATAAGATCACAATGTTTGGTATAAAGAGCACAACAGCTCCAACACCGGCTATAATCCCATCAACCACTAAAGAACGAATATCTTCATTTTGAATTGTTGTTCCGATTATCTCACCACTCTTTTTTCTTAGTAACTACCTCAGCAACAATCCCTCTGTTAAATGCTCCATACTCCTCTGCAAATGCCTCTTTTACATCATCTGTATCGTGATGAATTTCAATATGTTTTGAAGCTTCAATAAGTATCGGTTGCAGTTCTGTCCAGATAGGGTTATCATGAAGTTTCTCATATGTTTTTTTATTGTTTTTAAGAAGATTTATCGCTATATTTCTATAAGAGTTTATAGCTTCATATTTATGTTTTTTCAAATACTTAACAATATTGGCTATTTCATCCTCAACCGCTACAGTAAATACTAATTTAGGCTCTTTTTTCTCATTTTCAAACTCTTGCACTACACTTTCAATAAGATCTTCTATCCCCATTTTTGTTGCAGCTGAAACTTTGATACACGGCAATCCCATCAATTCACTCATATACTCAGCATCGATAGAAATACCTTCTTTTTGCGCTTCATCACTCATATTTAAAGCAATCACAACTTTTTTACTCATAGTAAGGAGTTCAGAAGTTAGTTGTAAATTTTTGAGTAAATTTGTTGAGTCCACAACATTAATAATAATGTCATACTCTTCAGCACATAGATAATCATGTGTAACACGCTCTTCGATTGTATAATCTGTAAAAGCATACGTTCCGGGAAGATCAACTACAGTAAAGTTATACCCTTTATAATCAAATAGTACCTCCGTTTTATCAACTGTTACACCCGAAAAATTACCTACATGCAAGTGTGCATTACTTACAGAGTTTATAAGCATGCTTTTACCTACATTAGGTTGACCAACAAGGGCTACTTTTATATGTTTTGCAGTTACAGGACAGGCTAAAACTTGTTCATTCATATCTCTTCTACCTCTATCATCTGTGCCTCTTGAGCTCTAAGAGCTACTTGCATATTACCTACTTTTATTTCTATTGTTTTCTTTCTTGGTGCCTCACCAATAAACTCTAAAATAGTATGTTTCATAATTCCAAAAGAGATAAGTCTATGTTTTAAGTCCTCACCGGCATGAAGCTTTAAAACTTTTAACTTTTGTCCTCTTTTACATTCGTTTAATCTCATAAGGCCTCTTTAAAAATTATAATTTATCATAAACTGTGTTCTATCATAATCATATTCGGTTTTCACTGCACTATATTTATCTTCACTGAGCACATATACAAATCCTAACAACAGCTGATCATTCAGATTATATTCCAAACCGATATTTTGCTCAACAACATGTGCTTTATCTCCAAGTGCATCTTTTTTACCAGAGAAGTCACCGTAAGCGTATAAAAATGATAAATTTTCGTGATTATACACAAAACCTGAGACAATAGCATCAACCGCTCTGTCTTTAGATATATTATCCATAATCATCATATCCATATTTGTAAAAAGTGCTCCACCTCCGGTTCCGGAAAAGCTCTCTTTACCCGCAACTCTGTCTAAATGGTTATATGCTATGTTTAAGCCTATATTATCAATAACCAGCTCAAATAATCCACCGTATATATCTGCACCGTACCCACTCTGTTTTAGCTCTTTTTCATTAAGATACTGTCCCATTACATGAATTCCAAGATCTTCAGTTATAGGATATTCAACTCCAAAATCAATATAAAATGCGTTTAAAATGCCTGTAATATTGTAATACCATGTTTGAAATTCCCAAAAACCAGCATAACCAACACCGACAAGATTTACACCGTCATCACCTATTTTTTTCCAAGTATCATCAAGTCCATTTGCCAAATCTGTACCATGCCATGACTGAATATTTCCAGCCATTATTTTGAAATTTTCAAGCTCATACGATGCAATATATGCTTCAAAGGTATTTTGTATCATACGGATATCATCACTATCTGCAAGCGGAGTATCTAGTAACTGACGTCCGGCTCTTAAATTTAAATTTTCATACTTATAATTTAAATACACGTCACTCATATCTACATGTTCACCTTTAGATGATGAGAGTTCACTATTTCTATGTATACCGGTA
>JARRNV010000255.1:2703-4716 GCA_037384685.1 Sulfurimonas sp. | reverse complement strand
CTAAAACGGCTTCCTGAGAGTTTTACACCGCGTTCAAAGTCGATCCAACCATTCTCTTCTGCTAATTCCCAATGTTCTTTTGGAGTAAAACTAAACTCTTTTGGTGTGAGTACTTTTTTAATCTCAACGTTATCGTTCTCATCTTCTCCATCAGGTACATTATCATCGGGCATATTTGGAATAGCCATAGCAACAGCTTCAAGTGCCTCTTGTTTTATACGTTGTACCTCTATAGCTTCGGCAACTTTTATTTTGTTCTCATCAACACGAGCTTTGAGTTCTGAGATATCTTTTCCTTCACGTTTATATACACCAAACTCTTTACTCATTGCATTTTGTGCTGCTTGAAGTGCTTCATACTCTTTTTTCGCTTCTTTTAACTCTTCGTTTTTTACTCTAAGGTTTTCCAGCGTAGACTCTTCAACACCTTTACGAATTAGTTTTCTTTTTACTTCATCAAAGTCTTTTTGTAATAGTTTTAAATCGATCATCTTTTTCCTTATTTAATTATACGAGTATATCTTTTGCAATTTGAAATTGGTTTGCAGTCATGAGGTGAATTTTAGGATGGAGTTTTTGGACCTCGTCAAAAAGTTTCTTACTCAGTTCAAGTCCAACTTTGTACTCTTCTTTCTCTCCACCACTACTTGCTTTACGCAGTTTTTCGATCCAGTGATCAGGGACATTGATCCCCGGTACATGTGCTGAAAGAAATTGTGCAGTACGAAGTTTTGTGATAGGAAAAACTCCCATAATAAGTTCTGCATTTCTATTCTCGGCACAACACTCTTTATTTGCTTTTTCTTTTAGCTCTAAAAGAAGTTTCGCATTTTCAAGATCATACACAGGTTGTGTAATAATTCCAAGTGCACCGTGTTTGATCTTTTTTTGCATCTTTTTTTGCAATGTTTTAGGGTTTTTTGCATACGAATTTACTACAGCTAGAGGATAGATAGGTTTTGGTGGAACATTAAAAGGTTTCCCGGCATAGTCCATTCCTGTATTAAATGCTGCAATAATATCTAAAAGAAGCGAGCTGTCCCCCTCAAATACACCTTTAGTATTTGGCTGATCAGAGATAGTAGCGGGATCGCCTGTAAGTGCCAGTATAGCTCTGATATCGAACTCGTTTGCTCCTAAAAGATCAGATTGCAGGGCAATTTTATTGCGGTCTCGCATGCTCATAGTTGCGATAACAGGTTTGTTAAATCTTTCTTGTAGTAGTTTTGCACCAAATAAAGCGTTTAATTTCAATTTTGCAAGCGGATTGTCTGTTGTAGAAAATCCATCTACATAGTTATCTAGTCCCAATGCTTCAATCTTATCTATGATCAGAGAAAATGAAGCGTTATGCCCGGGAGTTGTCTCTAAAGTTAAGTATTTATCGTTTTTTAATTTATCTACAAGTTTTTCAAACAAAAAAAGTCCCTATTTCGCTATAATTTTGAAATTATATAATAAACAGAGGAAATTTATGCTAAAACTTGCAGTATTTGACTTTGATTCTACTCTAATGGACGGTGAAACGATCGATTTTTTTGCTGAAGAGTTAGGGATAGGGGAACAAGTAGCGCACATCACAGAAGAAGCGATGAGTGGCAGACTTGATTTTTTTGAATCATTGCAGCAAAGAGTAGGGCTTTTAAAAGGTCTTGATTTTAGTGTTGTAGAGAAGATCTCACACAATCTACCATATATGAAAGGTGCGCAAGAAACTATTGCTGAGCTTAAAAGCAGAGGCATGACTGTAGTGTGCTTTTCAGGTGGATTTAGAACAGCTACGACATATGCAAAAGATATTTTAGGTTATGATGCAGACTTTTCAAATGCTTTACATGTAAAAGATGGTAAGCTCACCGGACTTGTAGGTGGTGATATGATGTTTAATTATTCAAAAGGCGATATGTTGATCAGACTGCAAAGCATCTTAGATATAAGCCAAGAGGAAACACTTGTGTGTGGTGATGGTGCAAATGACTTGAGTATGTTTGCACATGCAGGAACACGTGTAGC
>JARRNV010000255.1:0-2624 GCA_037384685.1 Sulfurimonas sp. | reverse complement strand
ATCTTAAAAAAAGAAGCCAATATCATCGTTGATGAAAAAGACTTGACAAAAATTTTGGAGCATATATAGTGTTAGAAAAAACAGTATGGAGACAATACCATAAAGAGAACAACTTTAGAGAGTTATTAGCAGAGTGTACAAAACTTGATCCTATCGATCTTATAGCAGATGATAAAGTGCTTTATGCAGTTTTAAAATCAAAACTGACAAAAAAAGAGTTAAAGCTTTTTGCTATGGACACTGCCGGTATTAACGATGAAAATATTAAAGATGAGTTTGAGTACAGTGACACAGACCTTGAAAAGGCAAAGTTTAAACTTTATAAAAAACTCAAACAAGATAAAACTAGACTCCCATTTCGTCAAACATCAGAGGATTAAACTACTCTTTACCTAGATGATTGTACTATAATGCAAAATTATATTTGAAAGGACAAAAATGAAGAAAACAACTTCTTTACTTTTGACAGCTTTAATGGCTAGTTCAGTACTCTCTACAAGTGTAGTTGCAGACCCAGCAAAAGGGCAGAGAGTGTACTTAAAAAAATTAAAAGGTGTATGTAAAAAAGCTGGATTGAGAAATGGTGCAGATCTATCTAAAAAGAAAAATAGAAAAGATTGGGAATCTATTCATGAAGCTGGTAAACTAAAAGAGGAGTGGATCAGTATTTGTCCGACAGGTGAAAAAAAGATCAACAAACTTAGAGATAAAGATGTAGAAGATCTTTACGATTTTTGTTGGAAATATGCAAATGACGGTGATATGCCGGCTTGCGGTTAATTTTAGACTCTTAGGAGTCTAAAACTACTTCGTAACTATTTTAAAACTTACTCTTCTTGATAAACTCTTATTTTCAATACTATTAAAAACTTTTTTCTTTGCTGAGCTATAACCACTTCCCACTATGATCTTACTTAACCACTTTTGTGTCTGCAGATCCTGCGATCTAAAAAGTAGTGAATATACTGAATATGCACGTTGCATAGAGAGCTTTTCATTTTTTAGGTATCTGTTTGTATATTTTTCCTGTGCCCATTCACTTGATGTATGACCGTTGATCTGAAGTTGTTTTACAGACTCTTGATGATGCATTAAAAATGGAATGAGTTTATCTCCAAATATTTTGAGAAAATTACTTTGTTTTGGTGTGAGTTTATATACACCCGCTTCAAAATAAAGAGTTTTATCGAGCAGTTCAATAGTGAGATCTGTATGTATCGTAAGTTGTTTCTGTTTAATCTCTTTTTCAAAAAGTTTGCAAAGTTTTTCGTATAACGACTGTGAGTTTACTTGAATTTTTACAATAGATGTGTCTTTATTTAGTTTTGTAATCCACATGTTTGCTTCTTGTGAGTCATTATCTGTATGGATTCCGGCAACTGCAATTTCTGAATTGTTCAAAATCACTAACGAATTAAATATATCGTAATTCTCTCCACCGTAGTGTTCTTGACGTAACATAGCCAAATTAGAATCTAAGAGCATTGCAAGAGCATCAGTATTAAAGCTATCTTTTACATACCCTACACCCATTATCGTTCCATCAGAAAACTCTTTTATGTCGTTGAGCCCACTAGGGTAGGTGGTAAAAATTTTTCTATCAATTAGCATATTTTTATAGAGGTCAAATTTTATGAATTAGATCTTCTGACTTGTACTGTTTTAACCAAAGTTTATTACCGTTTTCAGTGATGCGCATTAATGTAGCGTCAATGTTTTTATGGTAAGAACTTGTGGAGACAACAACTATGCTTCCATCTTGTGCCTCAACAGCATCGATCCCTTTGTCATCATACGCAGTACCGTATTTTTTACTCCAGAGTTTATACCCGTTTTTTGAAAAGCGTGTTAAAAATATATCGCTGACACCAAGACCTGTTTCAAACATATTGTCATTTGTATTTCTTGATGTAAAAGATGATCCGACGGCTAAAACACCACCATCGCTTAATAGTACTAAGTTTTCCATTTGATCGTAGTTTTTTGTTCCAAATATCTTTGTAAACATAATGTTTGCTTTAGCATCAAGTCTTACAACCATGAGTTGACCATCTAGGGTATATCCACCGACAAAGTAACCGTCATCAGGTGTTTTGACTAGTGCTACTGCTTTGTTAAAACGTGGAAGTTTAGCAACTTTTGAGAGTAATACTTTTGCTTGGTCATCTACTTGAATAAGATGCATTTGCATACCATATGAACCGGATACACTCGCTAAGTACTCAAAAGGATCGCTATATGTTTTTGATTGATGATATGTTTGTTGATTTTGGTTTGAAAATCCAACAGCAGAGATAGTGCGATCGTAGTTTTGTGTAATGTCCAAAAGAGCTGCATTAAATGGTTTATGAACAATAATAGAGTAGTTTTGTTGTTGTGCTTGTAAAGTAATAAAGAGTAAAAGGGAAATAAGGACTGTTCGCATATGCCTACTTTTTTAATAAGACAAAAGCAAAAAATATTCCTAATTATAGGAGAAGAGCTAAAGACCTCAAAAGAGGTCTTCTCATTTGATTATTTTAAATTTTCAAATGGGTTTGTTACAACTGCTTTACGAGTTACAGTATATGGTACAAGTGCAGCAGCACGAGCACGTTTGATCACAGTTGAGATCATGTCTTGGT
>JARRNV010000254.1:0-2586 GCA_037384685.1 Sulfurimonas sp. | reverse complement strand
AAGATGGGTGCGCTTATTTGTGGTGCTGAAGAAGTAGCAGAAAAACTTTACGATTTTGGAATAAAACTTGGATTATTGTTTCAGATCCAAGATGATATTCTAGATGTTACACAAACAGATGAAGAAGCAGGCAAACTTACTAATAATGATGAAGATAAAAATAGTTTTGTAACTATTTTAGGGCTGGATGAGACAATGAAAGAGGCTAATATTTTAGCTGATGAGTTAACAGCAGAGATGGAAAGTTTTGATGAGAGTTTACAAAGTGAATTGTCACCAATACTTACGAAGTATATAAACAGACACAAGTAAACTAATAAACCGACTTCTTAAACATATTTTTTCAAGGACAAAAGTAGCCGAGGCGATTGCGAAGCAAACTTTCGCTGAAATCCTCCCTACGGTCTGAGCCTTTCAAAAACATGTTTAAGAAGTCTACTTAAAAGAAGGAACAAACACGATGAGTGATAGCGTAATGCGTAAAAAGATGGCAGATACTATTAGGTTTTTAGCAGCAGATATGGTTCAAGCGGCTAATTCAGGTCACCCGGGTGCACCAATGGGACTTGCAGATGTTGCAGTAGTTTTAAGTGAGCACTTAAACCATAATCCAAAAAACCCTTCTTGGTTAAACCGTGATAGATTAGTATTCTCAGGTGGACATGCTACGGGGTTAATTTACTCATTGTACTATCTTTGGGGGTATGGTTTAGAGATCGAAGATCTGAAAAATTTCCGTCAATTAGATTCTAAAACACCTGGACATCCTGAATACGGTCATACTAAAGGTATAGAGATTACAACAGGTCCTCTTGGTCAAGGTATTGCAAACGCTGTCGGTTTTTCTATGGCTAGTAAATTTATGGGTGCACAAGTTAATAGCGACACAGCTGATCTAATAGAGCATAATGTATACTGTTTATGTGGTGATGGTGACTTGGAAGAGGGGATCTCTTATGAGGCATGTTCAATTGCAGGGCATAATAAGCTCGATAACTTGATTTTAATTTACGATTCAAACTGCATTACGATCGAAGGGTGTACAGAACTAAGTATTTCAGAGAATATTCGCGGCAGATTTGAATCTCAAGGGTGGGAAGTTTTAGAGTGTGACGGTCATAATTATGATGCGATCGATATAGCACTCACTGCTGCAAAAGCTTCACCAAAACCTGCAATTATTATAGCAAATACTACTATTGCAAAAGGTGCAGGTGAATTAGAAGGTTCTCATCACTCTCACGGTGCTCCACTTGGTGATGCTATTATTGCTGAGGCAAAAAAAGCAGCAGGTTTTGATCCTGAGAAAAAATTCTTTGTTTCTGAAGATGTAATGGCACGTTTTAGATGTGCTATAGAAAAAGGTGATTTAGCTGAACGTGAATGGATTCACAGACAAAAAACTATGCCTTTATTAGAGCAAAATGAAGTTTTAACCTCTCTGGAGAATCCTGATTTTTCTCGTATTGAGTATCCTGTTTTTGATAAAGCTGATGCTACAAGAAGTACAAACGGTAAAATTATGAATGCGATTGCAAAAGCGATTCCATCATTCTTAGGTGGTAGTGCAGACTTAAGTCCGTCAAACAAAACAGATCTCAAAGATATGGGTGTATTTCCAAAAGGAAGAAACATCTATTTTGGTATTCGTGAACATGCAATGGCTTCGATCACGAATGCAATTGCTCTTTACGGACCGTTAATGCCGTTTAGTGCTACATTCTTTGTATTTTCAGACTACCTTAAACCTTCAGCGCGTATTGCAGCACTAAGTGGAATTCAACAGTTCTTTATTTGGACACATGATAGTATTGGTGTAGGTGAAGACGGACCGACGCACCAGCCGATTGAACACCTTTCACAATTTCGTTCACTTCCAAACTTTTATGTTTGGCGTCCAGCTGACGGTGCAGAGAATGTGGAAGCTTGGAAAAAAGCGTTAGAGATGACTAAATCTCCATCAGCATTTGTATGTTCACGTCAAAACCTTTCAGTACTTCCAACTGCTGTTAAAGTATCTCCTTGCAAGTGATGCAGACGCAACTGTTACTTTAATGGCATCTGGTAGTGAAGTTCAATTAGCACTTGATGTAAAAGCGAAACTAAACGAAGAGGGGACAAAAGTAAATGTTGTTTCTGTTCCATGTTACGATCTTTTCATTGAGCAAGAAAAATCTTACATCGATGAGGTGATTGTACCATCTACAAAAAAAGTAGCTATTGAAGCGGCACGTGGACTTGAGTGGTACCGTTTAGCTGATGAAGTTATCGGTATGGATAGCTTCGGTGCATCGGCTCCTGCAGGTCAGCTTTTTGAGAAATTCGGTTTCTCTGTTGATGCAGTAATTGCAAAAATAAAATAATTTACATTTTAATTGACTTCTTATGATGAATGGATTATCATATAACATTCATCTAAGGGGTTAGTATGTCATTTCGCTCTACTCTGTTTTTATTCTTTTTTACCTTTTTTTCTTTAATTAACTCTCTTAATGCTCAGGACAATATAAAAACAATCGCTTTTGCACAAGATACTATGGCGAACGATTACAGAAAAGCGCAGGTATTTGAAGTAAGAGATGCTGT
>JARRNV010000253.1:2138-3481 GCA_037384685.1 Sulfurimonas sp. | reverse complement strand
ACAGGCTCAATTGCCGTATACAAATCTGTAGAACTTGCCCGCATGTTTATAAAATCCGGGGCAGATGTACGAGTTGTTATGAGTGAAGCAGCAAAAAAGTTTGTAACTCCTCTTACATTTGAGACTATAACTTCAAATAAAGTGCTTGATGATTGTAATGAAGATTGGACAAATGAGCATAACCATATAAAAATTGGAGAGTGGGCAGATATAATGGTTATTGCTCCCGCTACTGCAAACACTATAGCAAAACTTGCCAATGCAATCGCAGACAACATGTTACTTCAAGTAGCCCTTGCCTATCCTGACACAAAAATTTTAGCACCTTCAGCGAATACAAATATGCTACATAACCCTATCTCTCAAGCAAATCTTAAAATGTTAGGTATTGCCAACTATATGCTTATAGACACCCAAACAAAAGAGCTTGCATGTAAAACAACCGGTGACGGTGCAATGGCTGAGCCTCTTGATATTTTTTACGCAACGGCTCGTGAGCTGTTAAAAGAGGATTTTTGGGATAATCGTATGGTTATAGTTACCGGTGGAGGTACTGTTGAAAAAATTGACGATGTTCGCTATATCTCTAACTTTTCTAGTGGGAAAATGGCTGCTGCAGTAGCAACTTCACTCTATCTTCGCGGTGCAGATATAAATTTAATAACAACAAAACTTCCGGCTGATCTGCCAAAAGATATGCATAAAATAAATGTTGATGACTCTGCTGAGATGATGGAATATTTAACTGATTCAATCCGTATTGCAAAAAAAGGGAAGCTCTCAAAACCCACACTTATAAGAGATGAGCATATTCACCTTATACAAAAGACACCATATTTGTTTATGGCAGCAGCTGTAAGTGATTATATTCCAGAATTTCGTCAAAGCGGAAAATTAAAAAAAGAATCGTTAGGTGAAAAATGGGAACTCTCGTTAAAGAAAAATATAGATATTTTAGGCTCAATCGATAAAGAGGGAATCAAAGTTATTGGATTTAAAGCTGAACTTGATCCAAACAGTGCAAAAAACAATGCTGTCAATATGCTTGACAATAAAAATATAGATGCAGTTTGCTTAAATGTGTTAAAAGATTCATCTAGTTTTGGAAGCGATACAAACGAGATCGAATTTATTACAAAAAACAGCTCAATTTTAATACCACAAGCGCAAAAAATTGACGTCGCTTTCAAAGTGTTAAATCATGCAAAAGAGTTAGATAACGAATGAATCAACTTACCCATATAGCAATTATCATGGATGGAAACGGTCGATGGGCAGAACTACGTAATAAAAAACGCTCCCTAGGACATGAAGCCGGTGCAAAAACGGTTCGTGAGATCACC
>JARRNV010000253.1:0-2054 GCA_037384685.1 Sulfurimonas sp. | reverse complement strand
CACCGAGTTTTGTGCAGCACATGAAGAGATCCATCGCCTGACACTCTACGCTTTTTCAACTGAAAACTGGAAACGTCCCCGTTTAGAGGTTGAGTTTTTAATGAAACTGCTCGATACCTATCTCAAACAAGAACTGGGTACTTATCTTCAATACAATATTCGCTTTGAACCAATCGGCGATCTAAGAGCATTTTCAAAGCAACTCCAAAAAACAATTCAAACAGTGAAAGAAAAAACTGCTCATTGTGATGGTTTAGTACAATCTTTAGCCCTGAATTACGGTTCAAAAGATGAGATCCTACGCGCTGTAAACAGGCTAAAAAGCAATGAAGGTGATATTACTAAAGAGATGCTTGAAAATACACTTGATTGTAAAGCTGATGTTGATCTGCTTATTCGTACAGGTGGAGATCACAGACTCTCAAACTTTCTGCTTTGGCAAGCAGCCTATGCCGAATTATTTTTTACAGATACACTTTGGCCAGATTTTAGTGCAAAAGAGTTGGAAAAAATAATTAAAAAATTTAAAAAAGTTGAAAGACGATTTGGTGGGATAAAATGATGGAATTAGCGATAGCAACTCTTTTTGGTCTACTTTTTGGTTCATTTTTAAATGTCGTTATATTACGTATTCCGGAAGGTGAAAGTGTGGTTTTTCAAGCTTCACACTGCACATCTTGTAATACCCCACTTAAGCCTTGGCATAATATTCCTGTATTGTCATGGCTTTTTCTTGGTGGGAAATGTGCTTACTGTAAAGCTAAAATCTCTGTACAATACCCTCTTGTAGAACTTTCTTCAGGAGTTATATTTTTCTTAGTTGCATCAAAATACGGTCTTACTTTTGGAGGATTTTTTGTAGCTATGAGCTTTTTAATGCTTTTAGCTCTTTCAATGATCGACTTCAAATATAAAATGGTACCTGACTCACTGAATCTTTTAGCAATATTTTTTGCAATTTTAGGTGCTTTTTCAATTTCATCATTTTTAAGTAATGCACAAAATGCCCTTCTTTTTGCAGGAGGTTTTACACTTCTTCGTTTCGCACTTTCATACTATCTGACATCTTCTGTATATCGTGCAGGACTCAAAACAAAAACATTATGGAATAAACATTACGATCGAACACCGATGATCGAAGCGATGGGTGAAGGCGATATTATGGTTGCAGCTACAATGGGTGCACTTCTTGGAGTTAAACTTGGGCTTTTTGCTATCTTTTTATCGGCAATTTTAGCACTTCCGGTGATGCTGTTGCTTTTAAACAGATCAGCAGAAGAGCAACGTGTCCCTTTCGTACCATTTTTAGCACTTGCTACGATTATCACGTTCGTATACGATTCACAAATTTTTTTATTTTTAGAGGCTAACTTTAAATGAACAAACTAAGACGTTATATACTTTCAAATCTTTCATCAGTTTTTTTATCGATGTTTCTCCCTTTGTTTATGATAGCTTCTATGATATTCTCTATTAAACTAGCAACTTATACAGCAGTCATTAAACTTTCACTTCTAGATATGTTAAAACTGTATATGTTTGTACTCCCGGACATACTTTTTTACACCCTGCCTATCTCATTTTTTGTTGCAGCAGTGCTTTCAATTTTTAAACTTTCAAATGATAATGAAATAGTAGTGCTATTTGCACTTGGAATAAAGCCTTCATTTTTAGTAAAAACTCTTTTCACACCTGCTTTACTCCTTTCAATTTTACTTTTTATAGACTATTTTATGTTGTATCCTCACACAAACAATCTCTCTGATAACTTTATAGATCAGAAAAAAAGTGAAGCAAAATTCAACCTCTCAGCAAGTGAATTTGGAAATAATTTTGGTCCTTGGCTTTTGTATATAGGTAAAGAGGACAAAGAGAAAAAAAGATATGAAGATGTTTTTTTGTTTAATAAAGAAAATGATGAAGAGGTCTTGATTTCAGCTAAACAAGCTGATCTAATTAACACTGGAGGGGTACTAAAACTAGAACTAACAAGTGGTGAAGGCTATAGCTATTCAAAAGAAAAATTCACTCAAGTAAACTTTGACCAAATGACC
>JARRNV010000252.1:0-2961 GCA_037384685.1 Sulfurimonas sp. | reverse complement strand
CTTAACTGTCCTTGATTGGGATAAAGATATTACACTTGAACAGTATCAGCAAATAGTTGCTTCAATTGATCATACCCCTGTTAAAATAGAACGAACTCATACAAGAAAAGATGGTTCTACTTATTTGGCATCTATTTCAGCTGTTAGAATAACTCTTAGCAATAAAGAATATATATATGCTGCTTCTAGAGATATTTCAAGAGAAAAAGAGTTACAAGAGCAACAAAATATGCTTCTTATTGAACAAACCTCCCTACTCTCTCTTTTTGACAAAGGTAATGCAGTATTATTTAAATGGGTTAATGATCCAACATGGAGTATTGCATACGCTTCAGATAATGTAAAAAAAGTATTAGGTTATACAAAAGAAGAGTTCTTAGACTCAAACGTTCTTTATGCAGAGTGTATTCATGAAGACGACAAACAACAGGTCTTTAATGAAGTTGAAGATGCTTTAAAAGAAAATTTAGACTTTTTTAGACACAAGCCATATAGAATTATAACTAAAGTAAAAGAGATCCGCTGGGTACTTGACTATACTGTTACGCAAAAAGATAAAGAGGGACATATAACCCACTTCATCGGCTACATTACAGATGTTACAGAGCAAAAAGAAAATGAGCTAGAACTCTCCAGAGCGAAACACATTGCAGATGAAGCCAACCAGGCAAAATCTGAATTTTTAGCAAATATGTCGCATGAAATCCGTACACCACTACATGGAATTATTGGATTAACCGATATCGTTTTAGAAACAGACTTAACAAAACAACAACGCGATTACCTCAATAAAGTTCATCAATCCTCTTATGCACTGCTTCATGTGATTAATGATATTTTAGACTACTCAAAAATAGAAGCTGGAAAAATGGAAATTGTAAAATCTGAGTTTCAATTAAGTTCACTTCTCAATACGGTAGTTGATCTCTTTAATTTTCAAATACACGACAAAGGGCTACACTTTGAAATAAATGCAAGTGAAGATATACCAAATATTCTTATAGGAGATCTTCTACGCTTAACACAAATATTGAATAATCTCGTCAGCAATGCATTAAAGTTCACCTCTGAAGGTTTCATAAAAATCAAAATAAAGTTGATTGCAAAAACAGACTCTACGGTAGATTTAGAGTTTATTGTTCAAGATACCGGTATTGGAATTTCTCAAGAGATTCAAGAGAAACTTTTTGAAGCGTTTGAGCAAGGTGATACCTCAACAACAAGAAAATACGGAGGTACCGGACTAGGACTCAAAATCTCTAAACAGTTAACAAGTATGATGAATGGAGAAATCTGGGTAAAAAGCCAAGAAGGAATGGGTTCAAGTTTTCATCTAAGACTCTCTTTTGAATACTGTCAAGATAATATAAATGAAAATTTAGCAGAGTTTTCATCACCTGCAGAACATAAAAAAATGCATCTTAAACTTTCTGAAACAAAACATGCTCTTTTAGTTGAAGATAATTTAACCAACCAGTTAGTTACATCTATATTTTTACAAAATTACGGCTTTAAAGTATCTATTGCAAACAACGGGCTTGAAGCTGTAGATATGGTTGAAGTGAATAACTATGATATTATTTTTATGGATCTTCAAATGCCTATTATGGACGGTTTTGCAGCAACTAAAGCGATCAGAAAGATGAATATAACAATACCAATAGTTGCTCTAAGCGCAGCGGTCATGCAAAAAGATAAAGAGTTGACATCTGAGGCTGGGATGGATCAGCACATTGCAAAACCTATAGAAAAAGGAGAACTTGAAAAGATTTTGCAACTCTATTTTTCTGCAATCGAACTTAAAAATGAAAATACAAAAATATCTACTCAAATACAGATCAAAGGTATATATATAGAAAAATTGATGCAAGATTTATATATTGATCAAGAGAGTGCATGCAGACTTTATAAAAATTTTTATAATAGTTTCATGAACAGTGTTCCTGTAATAGGTATTAGTATTTAAAAAGTCTTTAGAAGAATTATTGTCTGAAATAAAAATAAAAATATTCCCTTTATTAAACTCTGTAGAAACAAATAAAGTAAGTAAAGAGGAAACTATAGAGCTTTTAAAAACAGTTATACGTAAACTCGAAAACATGCAATATATTGATCAAAAGGAAATTGCCACATTACTATCTGTATTAAAAATGTATCGATCCGAAAAAGAGATTTTAAAAATTTCAAATCTTTTTGACACCCTTAAAGATGAAGCTGTACAAACTATGCTGGAGCAAATAAAAGAGGAGCTCATTCATGGAGAATAAGCCAACTATACTCGTTGTAGATGATGAACAAACGAATATAGATATTGTTTCAAAAATTTTGGCTAACCAATACGATCTCAGGGTTGCATATAACGGTACAAAAGCACTTACGGCAATCGAAAAAATAAATATTGATCTTTTATTGCTCGTGCGAAGACGGCTGCAATCGCAATGAGGTTGACGATTTTGTTGGCATCAACATTATCTTCTCAAAATAATGAAGAATCGATTATACAAGGGTTTGATGTAGGCGGAAATGATTACGTTACAAAACCATTTAACTCTAAAGAACTTTTAGCAAGAATACAAACCCATCTTCATGTACATCAGCTTCGAAAGTTTTTAGAAACTATGCTTAACCTACAATCTACTATTTTGGTTTTAACGGAGCATGATAAATTAAAGTTTATCAATAAAGCCGGTCTCGATTTTTATAACTTTAAAGATAGTAATGAATTTCTTGAACATTTTACTTGTGTATGTGAAACATTTTTAGAAAAAGAAGGGTATTTTCATCATCATGATCTCTCCATAAGCTGGGTTAGAGAGATCTTAAAACGTCCATTGCATGAGCGCAATGTCATTATTCAACCGCCACATGGTACGGAAAAAATATTTCAAGTCTCTATACAGTCTATCCCCGCATCTTCAATGTACATTATCAACTTAATTGACATCACAGAGTCGGTAAAAA
>JARRNV010000251.1:2119-3642 GCA_037384685.1 Sulfurimonas sp. | reverse complement strand
GTATTTGCATTATATGATAATCTGATTTTGCTATATTAAAAAATAGTTGTTCTAACGGGGCATGTTTATGTGAATTAGTTATAAATTCTTGAAGTTCTTTGGAGTGTGCGAGCATTATTAATTTTTGAGACTGTTCATTTGAAAAATCTTCTATATGTTTTTTTATAGATATATTGTAAAACTGTGTTTGACGAATAATGTTGTCTTGTTGAGTTTTCTGCGTATCTATAATGAGGAAATATATAATTAATAAAGAAAAAATAAAACCTAAAAGTATAGTAAGTATATAAATCTTATTTGGTGATTTTTGTGTAAAACTTTTCATAAGTTTAATCTCCAAATATTGCTTTATTTCTTCCGTTTTCTTTTGCTTGGTAAAGAAGGTCATCAACTTCTTTATATAGCATACTTTCATCTAGTATCTTTGTCGCTTCTCTACAAAGTAATCCCATCGATATAGAAAGATATGGCGAAACAGAACTATTTTTATGAGGGATTTTTTGTGCACTTAAAGCAAGTAGAAGTTCATTTGCAAACTTTTGAGCATGTTCTTTTGAAGTTGCTTTAAAAAGTATTGCAAACTCTTCTCCACCTAAACGAAATAAATAATCAGTACCACGATGAAGTTTAGCACGAATTGTTTTCGCTACTTTTATGAGTGCCTCATCTCCTGCTTGATGACCGTAAGTGTCATTATACTGTTTAAAAAAATCTATATCGAACATTGCAAAACAAACAAGTTCATTATTGCGTTGTGCAGCTTGAAGATACTTTGGATAGAACTCATTAAAATAACGTCTATTATAAATGTCTGTAAGAGCATCTTTTACAGCTATTTCAGAGAGTTTTTGCAATGTAGTAAGGTCTTTATAAATAGCAGTATATCCTGTCCTTATACTATTTTCATCCTAGGTTGGATAAATTTTTACATCTACCCAAAAGTATTCTTTTGACTTAGTCAAATTGCGCAATTTTCCTTGCCATATTTTACCGGCTTGAATATTTTCCCAAAGCTTCTCATAAAGGTCTATTGATTGTCTTGGATCTCTAATAACAGCAAAAGTTTTTCCTATGAGTTCATCTTCAGAATATTCTGATATTTCACAAAATTTTGTTGAAGCATAGATGATTTTACCTTTTAGATCAGTAGTTACCGTGATTACGTTTTTATCTATGATTTCAAGATATTCTTGTACTTTTCTTTTTGTTTGCGTCTCTTTTGTTATATCTTTAGTGGAGATGAGTACTCTTTCTTTATCCGGCATAAGTGCAGTGACATATCTACAACTATATCGTGGTTATTTTTAGTTCGACACTCATTTGTGAAATGCTCAATATAGGTTTTTTCTTTTACAAGAGAAAAAACTTTTTGAAACTCCTCATAGTTCTTAAGCAAGTTGCTTTTTTGTATATTGAGTTTTTGAAGTTCTTGAAGTGAATACCCAAGCATTTTTTCGTATGCCGGATTTGCGTAAAGTATCTGTCCCTGAAAGTTTAAGATCGCTATCCCATCAACAACTGTG
>JARRNV010000251.1:0-2058 GCA_037384685.1 Sulfurimonas sp. | reverse complement strand
CTCTATATCTTTTTTTAGATTTAGGTTTTTTATGAGTTTAGTAAGTTCAGTTACCAATATATCTAGATCTATCGGTTTTAAGATATAGTTATCTGCATGTACAGAGATAGCTTCATGTAAAAATTCTGTATCTGTAAAAGCAGTTGTAAATATCACATGTGCATCGGGCTCAATTTCATAAATCTGTTTTGCCATCTCTATACCGGTTAATTTTGGCATTTTTATGTCAGAAATAACAATCTTTGGATGATGTTTTTTAAAAAGCTCTAAGCCTTCAAGACCATTAGCAGCTGTATAAAGAGTATCACAAAAATCTTCTAAAACTTCTGATAACTCCTCTCGTGCAGAGTGTTCATCTTCAACATATAAAATAGATTCTATTACTTGATTCGAGTCCATTGGAGATCCAATATTATTTTTAATTGTGATGATTATAACATAATTATTTTATGTTATTTTATTAATGTAAATACTTAAAATTTTAGACTAGCTATCAAAACTCCTTGAGGTTTAAAGCTAAGAGTGCTATAAGGGAATATTGTATTATCTTATAAAGGAGCTACAATGAAAAGAATTATAAAGATCTACACTGAGCATAAAAACAGTATACAGTTTTATATCCGTAGTGTTGTACAAAATTTTCAACCGGCTTCAGAAAATCCAAAAGATCTCCACCAGTTTTTCGATTTTGAAAAATCAGCAGAATTTATCTATATGGTAAACAAAAATTTTACGCAACAAACTCCAACTGTCGGACGGCGGGAAGTGTATGAAGAGCGAGACGGGACAGATAAATCTTTTTACTTCAAATGGGTAAGTTTTAAAGATGAAAATATCCATATAAGTAATCCGTATCTTCACCATATAACAGGGCAGCCGATGCTTACAGCAGTAAAGAAGATAGGTGATGAGTATTTGGTGATTGATTTTGATATATTGACCCTTTTAAGTGAGTTGCAACTTATTGAACACAATAGTATGTTTGCAAAAGTGAACACTATTATAATGGCAGGTGGAGGGCTGTTACTGGGTATAGTTTCTGTGTTTTTAATTTTATACGGCGGCTATATATTTGTAGAGATGCTTTTTTCTCACTTTAAAGGTGATGATGTGATGCACGATATTTTTACATCTATCATTTCGATCACTATTGGACTAGCTATTTACGATCTGTCAAAAACGATCATAGAAAACGATGTACTTTTTAAAACATTTAATTATGGAAGTGATTTACAGAGCAAAACACTCACAAAGTTTTTAACATCTATTATTGTTGCACTCTCTATTGAGTCATTGATGGCGGTTTTTAAAATAGTGTTAGACGATTATAGTAAGTTAATAAATGCATTTTATTTAGTAGTAGGTGTTACTTTATTAATCATAGGTACAGCTATTTTCAATAAACTGTCATTACAGAAAAATTAAACGTGGAGAGAGTTGTTGCAAGAGGTGCGAGAAAAACTACTTGAGTGGTATGAAAAGCAGGGCAGACACGATCTGCCTTGGCGAAATACCGATGATATTTATCATATATATCTCAGTGAAATTATGTTGCAGCAAACGCAAGTCTCTCGTGTAAAAGAGGAGTATTACCCAAGATTTCTCGATCGCTTTACAAGTTTAAAAGCTTTAGCACAAGCTCCAGAAGATGAGGTACTCTCCCTTTGGAGCGGGCTTGGGTACTATTCCCGTGCACGAAACCTTCATAAAACAGCCAAACTTTCTCAAAACGGTTTGCCAAGTTCACAAAAAGAGTTGGAAAAACTTCCGGGAATCGGTCGTTATACTGCAAGTGCAATATGCAGTTTCGGTTATAGACAAAGTGTAAGTGTAGTCGATACAAATATAGCGCGGGTGATCAAACGTTTTTTTGCTCTTAAAGATGTCAGTGACAAAGAGATCTGGCAAAAAGCAGAGTATCTACTTAACCATCAACAACCGCGTGAACATAACTTGGCTTTAATGGATCTCGGAGCTATGGTGTGTGTGCCGAAAAATCCAGACTGTGAAGCATGTCCACTCTCTTATGTATGTCAAGGAAAAACAGAGCCAGAACTC
>JARRNV010000250.1:0-3219 GCA_037384685.1 Sulfurimonas sp. | reverse complement strand
TTATATGAGCGAAAACACTCAATCACAACCCCGCAAAAACAACAAATCTAACGGCAAAAACAACAATTCAAAACGTACACATACACCTGTAAGTGGTTCAAGTGTAGAGGAATTACGTACTAAAAGTATTGAAGAGCTAGTAACTTTAGCTACTGAACTCGGCGTTGAACATCCAAATGAGCTCAAACGTCAAGATGTTATTTTTGAGATCTTAAAAGCGCAAACTGCTCAAGGTGGATATATCCTCTTTAGTGGTATCTTAGAAATTATGCAAGACGGTTACGGTTTTATCCGTTCAATCGACAAGTCTTTTAACGAATCGATCAACGATGCTTACGTTTCAAATACTCAAATTCGTCGCTTCGCACTTAGAAACGGTGATGTTGTTACAGGGCAAGTTCGTCCACCTAAAGATCAAGAAAGATACTACGCACTTATTAAGATAGAAGCTGTAAACTCACTCCCACCAGAAGAGTCTAAAAAACGTCCACTTTTTGACAACTTAACACCTCTTTATCCACAAGAACAACTAAAGCTAGAGTATAAAGAAAAAGGTTTTACCGGTCGTATGATGGACCTTTTTGCTCCTATCGGTAAAGGGCAAAGAAGTTTGATCGTTGCACCCCCTAGAAGTGGTAAAACAGAACTACTTAAAGAGATCGCTCACGGGATCACTGCAAACCATTCAGAAGTCGATCTTATGGTTTTACTTGTTGATGAGAGACCTGAAGAGGTTACGGATATGGAAAGAAGCGTAAAGGGTGAAGTGTACAGCTCAACTTTTGATATGCCTGCGAAAAACCATGTTAAAGTTGCAGAGATGGTGATCGAAAAAGCGAAACGTCGTGTGGAGCTTGGTCGTGATGTAGTAATCCTTCTAGACTCGATCACTCGTCTTGCTCGTGCATACAACACTGTAACACCTTCAAGTGGTAAAGTACTTTCTGGTGGGGTGGATGCAAATGCACTTCACAAGCCAAAAAGATTCTTCGGTGCAGCTCGTAATATTGAAAACGGCGGAAGTTTAACAATTGTAGCTACTGCACTAATTGACACAGGTAGTAGAATGGATGAAGTTATCTTTGAAGAGTTCAAAGGTACGGGTAATAGTGAAGTTGTTCTTGATAGAAAAATTGCAGACAGACGTATCTTCCCAGCTATTGACATCCTTAAATCTGGTACACGTAAAGATGATCTTCTTATCGGTAAAGACACTTTACAAAAAGTATTTATTCTTCGTCAGATGCTTCACAAACAAGACAATGAGGTTGAAGCGCTTAAATTTATCTACAACACTATGGGTAAAAAAGCTACGAACGAAGAGTTCTTAGAGAGTATGAATACGGACAAATAGATGAAAATCGGAGTATTTGACAGTGGAATCGGAGGACTTACAGTTGTAAAGTCACTTCTTGCACACCAACTCTTTGAAGAGATCGTATACTACGGCGATACAGCCCGTGTCCCTTACGGTTCAAAAGATAAAAACACTATTATCCGCTACGGGATTGAGGCGGTTGAGATGTTTAAAAACTTTGAACTTGATATGATCGTAGTAGCTTGTAATACTGCCAGTGCTTACGCACTTGACGATATGAACGCAACAGCATCGTGTCCGGTTATCGGCGTTGTTGAAGCCGGAGTTTTAGCATGTGCAAATGTTTTAGAAGATAAAGATGCAAACATCTTAGTCCTTGGAACAAAAGCGACTGTAAACTCAAAAGCGTATGAAAATGGTCTTAAATCACTTCAATTTAACAATGTAAATTCACTTGCAACTCCTTTGTTTGTTCCGATCGTAGAAGAGGAGCTAGGGGAGAGTGAGATTTTAGATGTTACAATGAAGCACTACTTCAAAAACATTGCCTCCCCTAATGCACTTATACTAATTTTTTGCCTCAGACAACCCTGAAGCACTTCGTTCTATTGCACATAAATGGCTTGAACTATGAAACGCGTTTCCCTTTTTGGTTATGGGGTTACAACAAAAGCTCTGGGTAGTAAAATAAAAAACGCCATTTTTTACGATGACAACGTAAAAGAGCCTTATTTTGATGAAAATAATTTCATTATCCGTCCATCAAAAGAGTTTAATCCTGATTTTTCAGACTTAGAGATCCCATCACCTGGAATACCACCACACCATCCCTTAATAGAGAGTGCAAAACACCTTATGAGTGAATACGATTACTTTAAAGATGTTATGAACTTAAAAATATGGATCAGTGGTACAAATGGTAAAACTACCACAACACAAATGATGCAACACCTCTTAGAGGATAAAAAAAGTGTAGCTGGTGGCAACATAGGTACACCACTTGGATTACTTGATGACAAAGCACCGATCTGGATACTCGAGACCAGCTCTTTTACAATGCACTATACAAACGATGCAACGCCTAATGTATACGTACTCTTACCGCTAAGCCCTGATCACCTTTCATGGCATGGAAGTATGCAGGAGTACATTGATGCAAAGCTAAAACCACTTTCTATAATGAAAAAAGGCTCAACTGCAATCATCCCTGATGCTTATAAAAATATTCAAAGCCAAGCAAATGTAATTACATACAAAGATGAAGCAGACTTAGCTGAGCAGTTTGGTATAAATATAGAGAAAGTAAATTTCAAAGGAGCATTTTTAATGGATGCTCTTTTGGCAATGGCAGTTGATAAAGTTCTTTTTGATCGTATAGAATATGACAAAATTAACTCTTTTGTTATCGAACCTCATCGTCAAGAAGAGTTTTACGACACACAAAAACGTCTATGGATAAACGATACTAAAGCGACAAATTTAGATGCTACGATCGCTGCCGTAAAACGGTACGAAGATCAGTTTATTCATCTTATACTAGGTGGGGATGATAAAGGTGTAGATCTCAGTGAACTTTTTGCATTTTTACAAAAGAAAAATTTAAAAATTTATGCAATCGGTTCAAACAAAGACAAACTTATGCAACTTGCTCAGAACTACAATGTTAGCGCTCATAAATGCCAAAATCTCGTTGATGCAGTAAATGTTATAGATCAAAACCTAAAAACCGATCAAGTAGCCCTACTTTCTCCTGCTGCTGCAAGTTTAGATGAGTTTCAGTCTTATGCTCATAGACGAAATTTATTTAAAGAGAGGGTAAATAGCTTATAAACATTTAAGTTTATTGTCATACAATGTAAAATAACTTTTTTTAATATTCGCCGCCAGCCGCGCCGTCGCGG
>JARRNV010000249.1:0-3036 GCA_037384685.1 Sulfurimonas sp. | reverse complement strand
TTTTGTTATTGGTGTAATAGCGGCTTTAGCATACCATTTTTATAAAGATATCGGCTACCGTCAACGCTACTACAACAAAATCATAAACACATCAGCTAACATAATTCTACTGACCAGAAAAAACAAAATCATTGAAGTAAATAAGACTTTTTTTAGATATTTTTACAAATGTACCAATCTAAAAGAGTTTTTAGAAAAATATACTTGTCTTTGTGATTTTTTTGAAGTTGAAGAGGGTTATTTAGGCTCTGATCTAGAAGGGAAAAGCTGGATAGAGTACCTTTATGTACATAAAGATCAAAAACATAGAGTGAAAATGACCATATATGAAAAACAGTACTATTTTTTAGTTTCTGTTTCACTGATCGATGAAAAGCGTGACGTATATTCACTTATTTTTACAGATATATCTGATCAAGAAAAAACTAAAAAAGCATTGGAACTTTTAACGATCAATGATGCTTTAACAAACGCTGGAAACCGTCGTTATTTTGACCAAAAACTTGAAGAGCATATCACGTTGACACAAAGATATAAATACCCTTTTTCATTTATGATATTTGACATAGACTTTTTCAAAAAGATCAACGATACATACGGGCATGACGTTGGAGATAAAGTGCTTATAGAGTTTTCAAATTTAATAAAACAAAATTTAAGACAAGCAGATATTTTTGCTAGAATCGGTGGAGAAGAGTTTGCAGTACTGCTTCCTGCAACTACGAATGATAAAGCATATATATTAGCACAAAAGCTAAGAACTTTGATTGAAGAGTACCAAGGAATAACACCTATTACAACAAGTATAGGTCTGATCCAGTATGAAAAAGGGGATGACCCAAAAACAATGTACCAACGTGCAGATTATGCACTCTATAAAGCAAAAGAAACAGGACGTAATAAGGTCATCCTTGGATAAGGTTTTTATAAATGAATATTTTTAACATCTGAGATGCTGAATACTATTTATGACCGTGAAGCTACTATTATGCAAAATCGTATAGCACAGATGATCTACGAAAAGCAAAAAGCGACAATTGCGATCGGTATTGTGCTTGTGGAAGATACAAATTTTGTTGAAAAATTAAAAAGCAGAACAATTGATGATAGTTATTATAAAGAGGTTGTTGCAAAACTAAGAAAAGACTCCGAATATAAAAACATCTGGGTAAATATAGTAGATAATAATCTAAATTCGGTATATAGAAGCTGGACAGATAAAAGGGGTGACAGTTTAAAACGCGTACGCCCAGATTTAGCAGAGGTAATTAGAACAAAAGAGGTTTTATACACAATTAGTTCAGGAAAGTTTGCACTTGCTATTAAAGCGCTTGTTCCTGTTATAGAAAATGGGAAAGTTGTCGGAGTTTTAGAACTTATTTCACACTTTAATTCAATAGCAAAGACACTAACAACTTCTTATATAGACTCTGTTGTTTTATTAAACAAAGAGGATTCCAAAAACTTGCAGCACCCTTTCACAGAAGAGTTTTTAGATGGATACTATGTAGCAAATTTTGACTCACCGAAAGATAAGCTTGACTATTTGCAAAAGCATGGAATAGCAAAGTATTTTGAGATAGGGTTTAAAGTAGAAAATGGCTATATCATCACTTCATATCCGCTTGTCTCTTATAATGGAAAAACATTGGGTTACTACATAATGTTTAAATCTATAAATGATATTTCAAGTACAGATGAAGAGTTTTATGCATTTAAATGGATAGCTATAGGTTTTATCGGAATTTTAATTTTAGCGGGTTTAGTCAACCTTATGCTTAATAATGTACTTGTTCGACAAAAGTCGTATATAAAAAACATTATAGACTCCTCTACAAATATTGTAATTATAAACGATAAGAAACAGATACTCGATGTCAATAAAGCATTTTTCAAATACTTTTACAAAGAAAAAAACATAGAGCAATTTAAAGAAAAGTATGAGTGTGTCTGTGATCTTTTTATTGAAGAAGAGGGGTATATCTTTAAATACATGGATGATACTAACTGGATCGATTATATTTTAAGACATAGAGATGAAACGAACAAAGTAAAAATCAAGTATGAAGATAAACTTTACTATTTTTCTGTAGGGGTGGCATTGGTATCACCGGAAAAAGGTTTTTATAGTGCTGTATTTTCTGATATAACACGAGAAGAGATGTATAAAATAGAGCTTGAAAGGTTAGCTGTTACAGATACTCTTACCGGTATAGGAAACAGACGTTTTTATACAGCAAAAATTGACGAGCTGATCTCTTTAGCAAAACGGTATAAATTTCCATTATCGCTTATAATGTTAGACATAGATCATTTTAAACAAGTAAACGATAAACACGGGCACGGTGTAGGGGATAATGTACTTATAGAATACACTAAGCTTATAGCAGGGATGATTCGAGAAGCAGATGTGTTTTGTAGAATAGGTGGGGAAGAGTTTATTATTATTGTTCCGCATATAGATGCAATAAGTGCTACAAAACTTGCAGAAAAAATTCGTAAAACAGTAGCTGAACATAATGCAGTATTGCCTATTACAATAAGTCTTGGTGTGACACAATATATTCAGGGTGAAGATGCTGACCATATTTTAACAAGAGTGGATGAAGCACTCTATGAAGCAAAAGAAAACGGTAGAGATCAAGTAGTTTGTAAATGAGTTTCTACGATAATGAGATCAAAGCATTAAAAAAGTCAGGACGCTACCGAACGCGTGAAGTCCTGAATTATAATATAAAAGATTTTGCATCAAATGATTACCTTGGTCTTTCACACAACAAAGAGTTGCATAAACTCACTTGTAGTGAACTTGAAGATTTGGATGTGAATAGCTCAAAAGCCTCTCTTTTGGTAAATGGATACCATCAAATTCACAAAAATTTTGAAGATCAACTGTGTAAAATTAATGGCTTTGAATCAGGCGTAGTTTTAGGAAGTGGTTTTAATGCAAATATAGCACTGATTGAGTCTCTTGTTCGTAAAGGTGATAAGCTTTTTATGGATGAGTTGTATCATGCTTCAGGAGTTTTAGCAACG
>JARRNV010000248.1:0-4192 GCA_037384685.1 Sulfurimonas sp. | reverse complement strand
GCTCAGAGGGGTATATGTATGAATAAGATCACAAAAAAATCTTACCTCTCTTTTCTTGCGTTATATCTTGTAAGTTCTTTTATATTTTTATCGCTTTCGGCATACTGGTTTTTTAATTCACAAGTTTCTATGGAGCTAAGTAATAACTATTTCAAAATGAACCATATCGCAGATAGTGTAAGTGCTGATATTATCCATGCCGCTATGGATAAAACTTCTTTTAAACTCCAACATTTCGACAAAGCAGCTGTTGCACTTTTAGATAAAGACAAAAAAATTGTATATGGAAAAATTCTCCAAAAAGTAGACTACTCTAAAGACTACTATATGCAAGATGATATGTTCACTCTTTTTTCAAGTAGACCTGCTGGGCATTTAGGACTTAGTTATATCGTTGTACAAAGTGATGAGTGTATTCATAATGTTGAAAAGATCAAAAATAAAGTCGCTTACGCTGTGATCATCACCGCCGTACTGATCATCATTATCGCCGTAGTATTATCCTATATATTTCTAAAACCGATCAAAGATAAAATGCAAGAGGTTGAAGAGTTTGTAAAAGATACTACACATGAATTAAACACTCCAATTACAGCTTTGATGATGTCACTTTCACGCCTGAAGCAAAAACAAACATACGATCTCAATATATTAAATAATCTCTCAATCAGTACCAAACAACTGTACGATATTTATGAAACGCTCACTTATATCAGTTTTGATACAAAAGAGTCCGAAGAGGAACTCGATTTTGCAAAAGTTGTCCAAGAACATATAGATTATGTAAAAGAACTTACAACCAAAAAACATCTTAGTATTGAAGCAGATTTAGACTCCTGTATTATTACAATCCCGCCAACAAAAGCAAAAATGCTCATAAGTAACTTACTGGGAAATGCGATCAAGTACTCAAATCAAAATTCAACTATCGAGATTAAAACCACCTCTAACAGCTTTGTTATAAAAGATTTTGGAATCGGAATTCCAAAAGAGAAGCTCGATACAATTTTTAAAAGGTTTGTCAGAGCATCAAAGTATGGCGGTGGCTTTGGGATTGGGCTTAGTATAGTAAAACAGATCGTTAACGAGTATAACTATACTATCAATGTTGATTCCCAAGTTGGCGTAGGAACTACTATTACAATTAATTTTTGATCCCGTAAACTTCCGCTCTGTTTTTTATAAACTCGGCAAACCCGGACATAGTGTATTTTTCAGCCATTTTATTGTTTTGGTTAAAAACAACGTTTTGACTTTCAAGGAGTTGCAACGATTCATTATACTCCTGTTTGTCAACCTTGTACATTTCATTGACAAGCTCGATCTGATCAGGGTGAATAATCGTTTTACTAAAAAGCCCCTCTTTTAGATCACGGGAAATATCTTTTTTAAACCCTTCATAATTTTTAAAACAAGGATAGACTCCGCCACTGATCGCAAAACCACTGCTTTTAAACACAGCTATAAAATTTCCAAGCACAACATTACCAACTGCTAAATCAAAAATAGAATCTTCACACCCTCTTTTTAGGTTCAACTGTCTAAGCATATCTTCAAGTCCAAAACGAACTAACAAAATCTTCTCTTTATGTGTTAGTAAAAAGTTTTTCAACTCTTTAAGCTTATCGTATTCAAACAGCNNNGACAAATCCGTCAATATTGTCTATATCCTCCATCTTTAAAATCTCTTTGAGATGGTCTTGATCTTTTGGACGTATAAATACAAAAGGGGATTTTTCATTACAGAGCTTTAATATAGATTTTACATTTTCATAGCTGTTTTCTATTTCGCTTGGATCTAATCCATCTTCAAAGTCTCTAACAAGTGATCGGAGTTGGGGATATTTTTCTTTTAAAAGTACTGGTTGTAAGTTTTTATGAGAAGCGGGAACAAAAAGGGTCCCGCCAAGTTGTACGTAATTAATAGCTCTTTTCATAGAGCTATTTTACTATAGTTTTGCCTTAGATTGGTAAAACGCGGATTTTATCTGAAAGTTTCTCTTTTAAAGTACTTTCAATCGCATAAAGAGTTCCTGTAGCACTTGAAGCACACCCGCTACAAGCGCCAAGATAACGGATATAGATGTCAATAAACGGATCATTTGCTTTAATGTCAATAATCTCCATATCTCCACCATCCATTACTAAGAACTGACGAACATTTTCATCAATGATCGCATCTACTGCTTTGATCTGCTGTACTAAAGTCATTTGAGCAAAATCAGCATTACCGGCTAAAGAAGCATCAGCAGCAGCTTTCATTTTCTCTTCATCCATCTCTTTTCTTGTATCTGCCAAGATATCTACTAGATAGTATTCACGTTCTTCGTGACCACCTGGTTTAATACAAGACTTACAAAATCCACCTGCTTTTGTGTAGTCGGTAATCTCTTCGATCGATTTTAGGTCGTTTAGTTTTATAACCTCTTTAAGAGTAGAAAGTGATACACGTGCACATTCACACACTACAATCTCCTCTTCAAAACTCTCTGCATCAACACCCATATAAAGTCCTGCTGCTTTTTTGATAACATCGTACGCCATAACTGAACAGTGCATTTTTTGCGGTGGAACTGCCGGAGTTTCCGGAGTATCACGTAGTGCCATCTCAACATCAATGTTTGTGATCTTTACAGCTTCGGCAACAGTTTTTCCTTTACAAAGTTCAACCATCATATCGCTACTTGCGATTGCTGTTCCACATCCAAAAGATTTAAATTTTGCATCTACGATCGTATCGGTTGCAGGATCAACTTCCCAATAAAGTCTTACTGCATCACCACAACTCTCAGCACCAAAATCAGCAACTATAAGTTTATGTCCGTTTGCATCTACTTGTTCTTGTGTAATCTCCCCTTGGTTTTGAGGGTTATTCATTAAAGTTGTTACTTTATCTGAATACTCATCCCAAAGAGATCCACCAATTAAATCATTTTTTGCCATTGTCTTTTGTCTCCTAAATTTTCTTTTTTAATGATGCAGTTCACACTCTTGTGTTTCACCACCCGGTGTCGGTTGCACTTTTGCATACGAACTTGAGATCCCTCGTAGTCTCTCAACTGCATTTTTAAAATGAGAGATCGTGTAGTCGATCTCAGCATCAGTTGTAAATCTTGAAAGAGAAAGACGAATACCCGTATGTGCTAGTTCGTGGTCTGCCCCGATTGCTAACATTACCGTATTTGCCTCTAAATCTTCAGATGCACAAGCTGAACCTGTTGATGCACCGATTTCAAACTTATTTAAGTCCCAAAGCATACCTTCACCTTCAACACCGCGAATTGAAATAAGGATCGTATTTGGTGTGCGGTTTTCTCTATTACCAACAACAAATGTATCTGGAATAACTTCTAAAAGAGCATCTTCTAATCTATCTCTTTTTGCTCTGATTGAAGCAATTTTTTCTTCCATGTTCTCAGTCGCAAGCTCAATCGCCTCACCCATTCCTACAATTCCGGCAACATTGAGTGTACCCGAACGTCGACCTCCCATGTGTTCACCACCGTGAAGATGTGGAGTTAGTGCTTGTGAATCTTTAATATATAACCCACCTACACCCTTTGGACCATGAAACTTGTGTGCCGAAAACGACATAAAGTCAATATGTAACGACTGTACATCGACAGGAATTTTCCCAACTGCCTGTACACCGTCTGTATGAAAAAGGACACCTTTTTCTTTACAAATTGCACTTATCTCTTCAATTGGAAAAAGGAAAAATCATTCCCGTTTCATTATTCGCCCACATTACCGAAACTAATGCAGTTTTATCGGTAATAAATGACTTGACCGTATGTGCTTCAACCACACCCTGATCATTTACCGGAAGATATGTGACTTTTACACCTTGATCTTCTAAAAACTTACATGTTGAAAGAATTGATGGGTGTTCAACTTCAGTTGTCACTATATGGTTTTTATCTCCATTTAAAATCTTATCTACCCATACAGACTTTAAAACCCAGTTATTGGACTCTGTTGCACATGAAGTGAAAATAATATCGTCATTATCACTTGCATTAATGGCAGTATAGACTTGGTTTACCGCTTTTTGTAAAGCCGGATGTGATACTGTCCCAAACTTATGAAGAGAGTTTGGATTTCCATACTGTTGTGAAAAGTACGGAAGCATCGCTTCTACAACTTTTGGATCACACATTGTTGTAGCATTGTTGTCTAAATATACTTGCAT
>JARRNV010000247.1:0-3228 GCA_037384685.1 Sulfurimonas sp. | reverse complement strand
TGCATGGAAACTGGCAAAATACATAGATGAAAATGCTATTGATATACTCCATTTTCATTGGACAAAAGATATTGTAACAGTTGTTTTAGCAAAAGTTTTAAGTAAGAAAAAACCAAAAATCATTCAATCTCGTCATATGAGAATGACACGTTTTAAAGATGATTTTTATCACAAATGGCTTTACAAAAATATTGATATGATGCATGCCGTAACAAAAGAGGTTCAAAAACAGTTAGAAAAGTTTATTCCGCAAGATATTCTTCCAAAGGTTACAACAATATATCCGGGAGTAAAACCAAAATCAGACTTAGATATTTTAAACTTGCAAAAAGAGTATAAAAATTCCAATACTTTTTCCGTAGTTATAGTCGGTCGTATTGAAGAAGCGAAAGGTCAAGCAGTTACCATAGAGGCTATTGCAAAATTAAAAGACTTGAATATTCGGTTATTTATTGTCGGTGCACCTATGGAAGATTCTTATTTAGAAAAACTTCAAAGCAGAGTTCATGAATTATCTATTGAAGATAAAGTAGTTTTTACCGGATTTACAAAAGAGGTAGATAAATATATGCAACTTTGTGACATAAGTATAATGGCAACTGAAAACGAAACATTTGGATTAGTGGTCATAGAATCAATGGCTAACAAAACTCCTGTCATTGCAAAAAATATGGGTGGACCTTTAGAGATTATAGAAGATAATGTAGATGGATTGTTTTATGATGGTACGGCATCTGATCTAGCACTTAAAATAAAACTTTTATATGACGATCAAAAGTTGTTGGAAAAACTGCGAGAAAATGGAATAAAAAAAGTCCAAAGTCAATTTGATTTTGAAACACAATTAAATAAACTCTATAAGGTTATAAATGAAAGTTAGTCTTGTTATCGCCGTATATAAAGATGTACGTGCTCTAGAGTTGATCTTAGAAAGTCTCGCAGATCAAACGTATAAAAATTTTGAAGTTATTGTTGCTGAAGATGGACAATCGCAAGAGATGAAAAAGTGTGTAGAAAATGCAAGACAAACTTTTTCATATATGATCAAACATACTACACAAGAAGATATTGGACATTCATAGAAGGGCATGTAAGTGCTGCTAAAAAAGGTGGTGTATTATCGGGAAGACGTATAGACTTAAATGCAGATTTAAGTAAGCAAATAAGAGATGGTGCTTTATCTCCATCTGATATTGAACATAATTTACTTACGAAATATTTTTATTTACTTTTTGATAAAAGCGTGAAGTATGAGCAGGGAATTTATATTAATCCAAAAGGATGGATATATAAACTATTTTTTAAAAATAAAACACGTTCAACAGCTATTCTAGGGTGTAATTTTTCTGCCTGGAGGAGTGATGTTATAGCCTTAAACGGCTTTGATGAAGGTTATGGTGAATCAGCTGTATCAGATGATATGGACTGGGATTGGAGATTCCGTGCTTACGGCTTAGAGATTAGATCGTGTAAAAATATTGCTAATATGATGCATTTAGATCACAAGGCACATAACAGAGGGGATGCTTCACATCAGGTTGCAAAAATGCTTCAGCATAAAGATCAGGGCAAATATATCTGTGAAAGTGGTTTAAGTACTCACTAGTTTTGAATTCTTTGTTTGTAGCGTAAACTCTCTTTTTTAGGAAAACCTTTTAAAGCGAAAAGTAAAAGGTTTATTCCGTTCCTATTTTTGAAACTCCTTCTAAAGAGTTTAAATAGTACTAAAAGCATCAATGTATATGCTGAGAGAACTCCAAAGTGTTTAAAGATGAGGTGTTTGTAAGAGATATAGTATTCTTTTAAAATAGCTAAGCTTTTTTCTGTACTGCCTCCACTATGATGAATAATTTTAGCATCCGGTACAAAATAAACTTCATTGTTATTTAACCAAACCCTTTTTGAGATATCTTCCTCTTCACAATATAGAAAAAAGTTGGTATCAAATCCACCTATTTCACAAAAAACATAAGCTCTAAAAAACATACATGATCCGCTTATAATTTCAACTGCCGTAGGTTTATCAAGTTTTGTCTTATTACTTGGAAATTTATTGAATTTTCTAGCAATTGAGTTTCCGAATAATTCTTTTACAACAGAGGGAAAGATTTTATGTGATGAAGCATAGTTGCCGTTTTCATCATTAACTTGCGCTGTGGCAAGTGCTACTTGTTCATTTTGATCCAGATAATTTTTTAATATAGAGGCTGCATCATTTAACAACTGTGTATCGTTGTTTATAAAAAAATAATATTCCCCCGAAGCATAGTTTACACCGAGCATATTTCCTGATGCAAATCCAGAATTTATACGATTTTTAACTAATTGAATATTTTGATGATCAGATACATAGTTTTTAAGAAGTTCGTAATCTGTTTGTTGTGATGCATTGTCAACTATAATAATTTCATATGATAGTGTTGTAAATTTTTTGATACTCTCTATAAGTTTAATGGTATATTCACTAGAGTTGTAATTTATAGTTATAAAAGAGAGATCAACCGTTTTCATAAAAATGGAGCAACCTTATAAAGTTTTTTCCCAATAGCATGTTTAAACGCTATATATAAAGGAGACTTATTTGTTATTTTAAATAATATCTCCTTGTTTCTCAATAAAAAAAGGAAAAGATCAATATTGAAGTACTTTGTATAAAACTGATTATATAATCGTTTTAGTTCTTGAAGTGTATTTTTGTCACTTTCTAAAAGGTTTTTTATTTCTAAAAATTCATTTATTTTTGACAGAATAAATAGAATGTTTTTTTCTTTTTTAGCTACTTTATTCGTGATTTTTGATGTTGTAGATGAATTAACTTTTTTTACATTGCCAAGTGTATTTGTAGAGTGTTGTCTATAGTAAACTAGATTTTGCTCTAAGTATGAAACGCCTTGAAGGTTTGCAGCATTTAATGCTATCCACGCATCAAAGTATATATGCTCTGGAAAAGGAAAAATGGTAGATAAAAGTTCTTTTTTAAAGAGCACGGCATGTGCAGATACTGAGTTGTCAAAGAAAAAATTTAAAGGTTCTTTAGAGGCTATAAAATTATTTTTTAATTTCTCTTGGAGTGTTTTTTTCAAGGAGTTTCCAGTAGAGTCTATAAGTAAAGAGTTTGAATAAATGAGTGATGATTCAGAGATATTATTTACTAAAAGCTCAATCTTATTTTCTGCCCAAATATCATCTTGATCACACAGCGCTATATAGTCCCCTTTAGCTTTTTTG
>JARRNV010000246.1:0-2546 GCA_037384685.1 Sulfurimonas sp. | reverse complement strand
AAGCCCAAAAAATAGATCGATGTTAATTTTAAATTTGGTGTCTCTTCCTCGTTTTGTTGTTCAACTTTTGGCTCTATTAAAAATAACAACACTAAAGGTATGAAAATAATACCGATCAAATAGATTCCAAAAGGGTATCGCCACCCTAGATCGGTTAAAAAACCACCACCTACTAAAAAGAGCATCCCTCCAAGTGAAGAAAATGCACTTTGCAGTCCCATATATTTATGACGAGCTTCACCTTGAAAATAATCACCCACCAGTGATGTTGTAAGTATCATAAGCATTGCTATACTTACACCTAAAAATAAACGTGAGACCAGTAAACTTTCAATCCCGTTTAAATATAGTCCCGCAGAACCAAAAAGTGAAAATAAAGTAAGCGCCAAGACAATGCTGTTTTTACGTTTATAGCGTTGTAAATAGTGTCCAAGAAAAGGAGAAAGAACTGCGATAGCCAAAGACGGTAGTGTAATCATTAAACGTGAGTAAAGTTCAATATCTTTTACATCACTAAAAATAGTTTTAAAATGGGGTAAAGAGGTAATAATTGCAACATTAGACATCATAGTTGCAATAGATAACAATAATAGTGTAATCTTTGCAAAAGATGTAATTTGCATTGAAGTTATCCTTGTGTTAAAATGCTAGTACTAATAATAACATTATAGGAATAACATGAACGATACAACCGACATAACAACATTAACTATTAGGATGGTGATTTTTTTAATAATCGCAGCAGTGTTTTTCTTTGTTTTACGATCAAAGAAGAAGTAGATAAAGAGAGGAAGCTCTCTTTATTTTTATTTACCGTTACCGTAATGTTCTGATAAATAATCTACAATAGTTTTTCTATCTTCTTTTGTGATCGGTGCTTTAAAAGCATCTATCATTTTCTGTACTTTTTCTTCCCAAAATACACGAGGTTGTGCTCCTTGATTAACTATGTAACCAAAAGAATGGCACATTAAACAGTTTGCATTTACTGTATCAAACCCTTTACCCATTTTAATCTCATAAGGGATATAAGGAACTTCAACATCACCTTTTACTTGAGCAAAAAGTGAACTTACCGATAAAATTGCTAATAATAATATTTTTTTCATAATCTACCTTCCCTTACACTACTTCAACTGTTACTTCGTCAATACCGTTGTACTTGTAACCACCATGATTATATAGGACATCTTTTGCAAATGGCTGTTCTTTACCTAAACGGTTAATAGCTTTTGCCATAAATGTAACTTTTCCATATTTTGTCGGTTTAAACGCATATCTAAACTCTGTGTATGCATAGCGACCATTTTCTTGTTTAAGTAATGCTTTCTCCCAAGTTTTTCCACCGTCAGTAGAGATCATTACATCTTTAATACCAGTACCGTCATCAAATGCAACACCACGTACAACAACATGAGAGTTATGATACACTTTCATTCCGTTTTCAGGGTAACCTATAACTGATTTTACATTCATATGTGTGATCGGTTTTGTAGGTTTAAAGTGATGCTCAGGTGTTTCACTTTCAGTTGCATTATCTGGTACACGGTAAGCTTTATCCATAAAAAACAGATGTTTGTATTTGTCTGTCACGGTAATTTCACTTAACATTTTAACCCAGCTATCAGAGTAGTATCCAGGGATAACTAAACGTACAGGGTAACCATTTAAGTATGGAAGGTCTTCACCATTCATCTCATAAGCAACAATTACGTGATCATCAAGTTCATGTAACTCAAGTTCTCTAACAAAATTTGGTGTTTCATAATAAGCTGCTTTTTCTCTTCCGTTAAAACCGATCCAGTGAGCTTCTTTTTTAAGTCCTGCACGGTTTAAAATATCACGTAGTCTTACACCTTTCCATTTTGCACATCCCATTGCTCCACTTCCCCATTGGATACCGCCTGGTGTCGGATGGAATGCAGAACGAGAGTTTCCTCCACATTGAACAACAGCAACAACTTCAACTTGCTCAAAATCATGCTTTAATTGATTTAATGTGATGTTTAATTCTTGATCTATTCAGGAAAAGCCATAGTTGAAACTTTTCTATTATCGATAGGTTGTGTCGTTTCACCCGCAGATAAAGCAGTGCTTCCAAGAACAGCTGCTGAAGCCGCAAGAGAACTTTTCAAAAACTCTCTTCTTTTCATAAATTTTCCTTAATATAATTATTAAATTTGTCCACCGGAATTATAGACACTTTTGCATTAAAGAGTTTTGAATTTTTTTGCTTATATATAAATGTGTGATATTTTTTTGATTTTACAATTATATTGCACTGTAAAAAGTTCGCTCTTTGGGTACAGATATAATCCCTTTATCCGAATTAAACTTTATAGGCAAAGATACTTTTTCATTAAGTGTTTTGTTGCGTAAAACTGCAAAATGGAGATGTGGTCCGGTACTGTAACCTGTATTGCCCGAATAACCTATAAAATCTCCCTGCTTTACGTTGTCTCCAACTTTAACTCTTACACCGTGGTACTGCAAATGTGCATATATTCCAAAAGTTCCATCAGGATGTTCGATCAGAATATAGTTCG
>JARRNV010000245.1:0-3518 GCA_037384685.1 Sulfurimonas sp. | reverse complement strand
TGCTGTTAGTATTTAGTTAAGATTTGCGTATCAATTTTAAAACAGGAATTTATTTTATGTTAATAGACAAACAAACTATGCCAATGGTCGCTATGGAATTTATGAATGATGTTCATGCTAAAGATATCGATCTTATAAATGAACTTTACGAATCTATACTGGCATATGAAAAACAACCCAATGAAGAAAATAAGAACACAATAGATAAAAACTATCAAGAATGGTTTGAACACACGGTAGCACACTTCCAAAGAGAAGAAGTAATGATGGAGGAAAAAAACTTTCCGCCATACCCTTTCCATAAAGCGGAGCACGATAATGCTTTAAGACTAATGGATGAACTATTTAGAGAATGGAGCAATTCACAAGATATAGAGATACTTAAAAATTATTTTGAGACTACACTTCCACAGTGGCTGAGTTCTCACATTCAATCTATGGATACAGTAACTGCTATGTTTTTTAAATCCGGACTTAGCCCCTGTTCACTAGGATAGCAATATGAAATATCCTGATTTTTTCTCAACACTACCCTCAATCATACTCTACGATCCGTTATCTGAGTTTTTAGGAACATTTGAAAATGGGATCGTAGAGTTTAATTATCTAGATGTGGTAAAAAACAGCGGTCATAGCTGTCCAACGGTTGCAGGAGCGTATCTTATGTCTCTTTACGCCCTTAATGCACTATATAAAAATGAAACTCCTGTAAGGGGCAATATACAAACTTCATTTAGAGAAGACAAATCATCAGGTGTAACCGGCGTATTTGCAAATGTTATGTCTCATATAACAGGTGCAGCCGATAGTTCCGGTTTCAAAGGTATAAATGGTAAATTTAAACGAGCTGATTTAATTAACTTTAATGCCTCAATCAATGCAATTGTAAAATTCACTCGAACTGATACCAACGAAAGTGTAGAGGTCTCTTATGATCCTAGTTCTATGACCCAAGATCCGCACTTGCCCTGCTCCTTGCGGCTTCACTCTATGCTACGACATCTCATACTGCCAAAGTATTAGAGAGCATGAATAGTGGCGGATACACTTACATGAAAGTTGATGACGGAAAAAACAGCTACTGGATCGCTATGACACAACGTTATGTTAAAAGTGGAGATAAAATAAGTTTCACTGAACAAGGCTGGATGAAGAACTTTCATTCAAAAACATTAAACCGTACTTTTGACAATATCTTGTTTGCCGCAGACACTGCAACACCACAAATACAGCAGCAGATCAAGTATGATCCCGATATCTTTACTTCAAAGTATAAAACAGACAAAACTATTACTATTGCAGAAGTGTTTCAAAATAGAGAAAAATATGTAAAGTGGCATTATGGGAAAAAACTGGGTACATATTCAAGATGGAAGCCGTTTTAAAAATATGGATGACTTAGTATTTACAACAAAAGAAACTACACCGAAAAGTGGTGATATTATCATTGCTACAGGTATTTTACAAAAAGATAAAGACTTTGGGTACGGTTATTTTTATCCTGTTATAATAGAACAAAGTAACTTTAAAAAATAAAAAAAGACTTAAATAAGACAAATATACTCTTATTTATGTTTTCTTAAAAGATTTTATAGTTACAATGCTACAATTAAATTTTCAAAGAAGGAAACAAAATGCCAAAAATCAACAAATACGTTGACATCGACACTGTAGAAAGAGAAGCTAAAAAAGACTTAATTGATCGTCACTCACCATTCATTACTGTAGAGGGTGAAGCTAAAAAAGGTGAAATGCTTTCTGTAAATGTAAAAATGGGTCAAGAATATACACACCCTGATGATTTCGATCATTACATTGAAGGTATCACACTTTACAACGGAGATACTAAATTAGCTTCAGCTTCATTCGTTCCAGGTACATTAGGGAATGAAAAATCTCATGCAGAAGTTACTTTTAACATCCGTCCAATGGGTAAAAAGCTTAACCTTATCGCTCACGGTTACTGTACAAAACACGGTATCTGGGAATCAACTCCTGTTGAAGTAGCTGTAGCTGAATAACTCCCTTTTTTAAGCCTCTTAAAAAAAGAGGCTTATTTCCTTTCACTTTTTTCTACAATCTTTACAAAATATATCTTATTTGTGATATTTAATAAAACATAGAACAACAATAACAATATATGTGAAAAAAATTTCAAAATTTTTAGCACAATAATTAACATTTAAACTATATCAAGTATAATGTATAGTATAAATTTCTAAAAGAAACTAATATAACAATGCGAAACAAAAATACTAAAGAGATAATACAACTTGAACAAAAATTAAAACGTTTAGAATATGTTCTTTCCGTTACAGAAGATGGTTACTGGGAATGGAATGTACAAACAGGTGAAGTCTATTTTAGTCCAGCATGGAAAGCTATGCTTGGCTACGAAGATGATGAAGTAGAAAACTCATTTGAAGCTTGGGAATCTCTTTTACATCCAGATGATTTTGTTGCAAAAGAGATTGCAGCAAAGCTTGCCCAAACCGGTTCAATAGATTTTAAAATAGAGTTTCGCTTACGTTGTAAAGATGGTAGCTATAAATGGGTTCTTTCACGTGCAAAAGCTGTTACAAAAGATGAAGATGGAAAACCTATTCTTATAGCAGGTACGCATGTCGATATAGATAGAAGTAAAAAGCTCCAAGAGAAAAATCAAAACCTTAACAAGCGTTTTACAAATATGTTTCAAAACCATGATGCTATTATGCTTTTAGTCGATCCAAAAGATGGCTCTATCATTGATGCAAATAAAAGTGCTGAAAAATTTTATGAATATACACGAAAAGAATTTTTAAAACTAAATATATATCAAATCAATACACTCTCTGTAACAGAATTAAAAGAACGTCAAAAAGAAGCTTTAAATAATGACAAGAATCTTTTTGTATTTCAACATAAAACAAAATTTGGCAAAATACATACGGTAGAGGTGCACTCCTCAGCAGTTGATACAGATATGGGACCGTTACTTTTCTCAATTGTTATCGATGTGACAAAAGAGCGACAAAATGAACAAGAGCTTAAAAAAGTACTCGATCAACTCTCAGAAGCCAAAAAAATAGCCAATCTTGGTGTTTGGGACTATTCTATTCAAACGAATGAACTCACATGGTCTGATGAGATTTACGATCTTTTTCAACTTGACAAAGAAAGTTTTCAACCTTCATATGACGCATTTTTAGAAATTATACATCCTGATGATAGAGAAAAAATCAATACTAAATATATAGAATCACTAAAAACGAAAGAAAAATATAAAATTGAGCATAGGCTTTTGCTCAAAGACGGAACTATAAAATATGTTCAAGAGCAGTGTTCTACAGAGTATGATGTGGATGGAAAACCTCTAAGATCATTAGGAACTGTATATGATATCACACACATACAAAAGTTAACAGATACTGTCAATGAAGAAAAAGAGCGCTATAAAAAGCTTATGCATTTGGCTTCAGATGCTATATTTATTATGGACCTTGAAGACGGTAAAATTATCCAATACAGCGAAGTTG
>JARRNV010000244.1:0-2959 GCA_037384685.1 Sulfurimonas sp. | reverse complement strand
GCTGTATCGTATCTTGTAGGAAGCGATGTACAAGTTGATACTATTAATGTTGAGTCAACCGTCATTTCAGAAGTAGCAGAAAATGCACAGACTTCTGCAGATGTTGCAAAAGCATTGAGTGATAAAGTACCAAGTATAGATATGAATAGAAGAAGCGGTATCGCTAATGACATCTATATTCGTGGACAAAAAAGGGATAATATCATTGTAGAGGTAGACGGTACAAAAACATACGGAGCGTGTCCTAACAGAATGGATCCTCCAGCATCACATATTGTTGCCAATCAAATAGATTCTATTGAGGTTATTGAGGGTCCATACGATGTAGAATCTTTCGGTGAACTTAGTGGTGGAGTTAGAATTACAACTAAAAAACCATCAAAAGATCTTCAAGGTTCAATCAATTTAGGTTTCGGTAGCTGGAATTACCAAAAATTCGGTGCAACTGTTAGTGGCGGTAATGACATCATTAGAATGATTGCTACTGCTTCAAAAGAGACAAGTGATCAATACAAAGATGGAAATGGAAACACTTTAGCTACACAGATAGACCTTTATGCAGCGTCTGTACCTTTAGCTGATCCAAACTATGCTAAAGTACAAGGGCAAAAATTTAAATCGCAATATCATGATATGCCTGCTTATGAGAAAAAAAGTGCTATGCTAAAAGCTTTTGTCTCAACATTTGAAAATCAAGAACTTCGTTTAAGTGTTACGGCGAACAGAAGTGACAATGTATACAACATTGATTCTATTGATGAAAACTATAAAAATATAAATTTTCAATATTACCATTCTGATGTTGATCACCCTATGGGAACTGATTATAGAATGGCATCTGCAATGATGGTTATGACAAACTGGTTAGAGACTTCTATGGATGGTTTCAAGTTTAAAAATACGTTTGATATTATCGGTCATAAACTTGTGATCGGATTAGACAGAAGTGAGAGAAAATGGAGTGGCCATTACGATAAGAACCATGTTGAATTTGCAAAAAGTATAGATGAAACAAAAACTATAGATACTGCAATTTTTGCAACGCTTGACAAGTCGTATGGTGATTTAGATTTTACTTTAGGATTAAGAGCTGACGAAGTGACAATATCAAACCCTATAGCAAATGAAAGAAAATTTTCTTACGGTAGTGCTAATTTAACAACTACTTACAATATTGACAAAGATAATAAAGTTTTCCTTGGTATTGGTCAAGCTTCGCGTGTACCAGATGCAAGAGAGCTTTACTTCTATAAAGTAGCCAATATGATGATGGGAACTACAAAACAAGTTGGAACAGACACATTAAAGAAAGTAACAAACCAAGAGATCGATTTAGGTTATGAAACAAACAACAGATACTTTAAGTTAAAAGCAAAAGCGTTCTATTCTAAACTAAGCGACTATATCTATTTTCAAAAAGGTTTGGCATCAAACAACTTTCAAAATGTAGATGCAAAAATATACGGTGCAGAACTTAGTGGTTCTGTTTATGCCACAGACAATATTTCTATAGATATGAGTGCTTCTTATAAAGTTGGTAAAAAAGATCATGCTCTCTTAGGACAAACAGACACAGATCTAGCCGATATTGCTCCACTTCGTGCTAACATTGGTGTAAATTATGAGTATATGAATAATTCAATGGCTACATTAGAGCTTCAAACAAGTGACAGATGGGATACTTATGATGCTGACAACGGTGAGCAAGAGATTGCAGGTTGGGCAGTTGTAAATGCAAAAGTCAAACATGCTGTAAACAAAAAATTTGATTTTACTATTGGTGTAAACAATATTTTTGATACTGTTTATGCTGTAAATAACACATATGTTGATTTGACTCTTATCTCTGCGGGAACGACAGACGTGATGGTTCTTAATGAACCTGGACGCTACATATACACAAACTTAGACTTCAAATTTTAATTTTCAGTTTTAGCCCTTATGTTTGGGCTAAAAGCTGAACAAAAAAATTAATCCCACTTTTATATCAAACAAGCTAAAATCACTCTCATGATCCAAAGATATCCAACCAAAAAAATATATGTCGGAAATGTTGCTGTTGGTGGGGATGCTCCCATATCTGTACAATCTATGACATACTCGGACACACACAACGTTGCTGCAACAGTTGAGCAGATCAATCGTCTGCACTTTGCGGGATGCGATATAGTCCGTGTAGCAGTTCCTGATATGGAAGATGCACTCGCACTCAAAAGTATCAAAGAGCAAATCTCACTACCACTCGTAGCAGATATCCACTTCAACCATAAACTCGCTCTCATCGCAGCAGAGTCAGTTGATTGTATCCGTATTAATCCAGGAAATATTGGAAGCAAAGAAAAAGTTGCCGAAGTTGTAAAAGCGTGTCAAGAGCGTAACCTTCCTATCCGTATTGGTGTTAATGCTGGGAGTTTGGAAAAAGAGTTTGAGAATAAGTATGGTGCAACAGCAGAGGGTATGGTTGCATCTGCTGAATATAACATCAAGTACTTAGAAGATCTCGGGTTTACGGATATCAAAGTCTCTCTTAAAGCAAGTGATGTACAAAGGACAGTTGACGCATACAGAATGTTACGTCCTAAAAACAATTACCCTTTCCATCTTGGAGTGACTGAAGCAGGCACTATTTTTCATGCAACGGTAAAAAGCTCTATCGGTCTTGGTGCACTCTTACTTGATGGAATTGGTGATACTATGCGTGTTTCAATAACCGGTGAGCTTGAAGAGGAGATCAAGGTAGGTCGTGCAATACTCAAAGACAGTGGCGTTGCCAAAGATGGTCTTAATATCATCTCATGTCCAACTTGTGGACGGATAGAAGCTGATCTTGTAAGTGCCGTTTCAGAGATAGAAAAAAGAACATCCCATATAAAAGCACCACTTGATGTAAGTGTTATGGGGTGTGTTGTAAATGCGATCGGAGAAGCAAAACACGCTGATGTAGCGATCGCTTATGGTA
>JARRNV010000243.1:0-2813 GCA_037384685.1 Sulfurimonas sp. | reverse complement strand
GTATCTATCTTAAGAGATGAACTTGCACGAGAAGTAGCTCTTAGTAATAAAGCAGCTTTACATGTAAGTGATGAAGATGAATTGAAATCCTTGGGTAAATTACTCGGAAAATAGATGAAAAAATATAAAGCGTATGCTAAAGTCAATATATTTTTAAAAATAACAGGCAAGCGTGAAAACTATCATGAGATCATTTCCCGTTTCATGAAAGTAAATAGTTTATACGATGAGCTCTCTTTCATCTCAAAATCTGAGATAGATGCGAAGATGAATGAGTTTAAGATCATTGGAGATTTTGATTGTGAAGTCTCGCAAAACACAATCTATAAAGCATACGTAGCCCTTAAAGAGTATACGAAATCATCTTCGCTTGAAAAACTAATGCAGACACATGCCGTACAAGTTGAAAAAAATATTCCGGCATATGCAGGGCTTGGCGGTGGCAGTAGTGATGCCGCTACATTTATGAAGATGTGTAACTCTGTTTTGGATTTAGGTCTGAGTGTGAACCAACTTGCACTAATTGGCTTAAAAGTGGGTGCTGATGTCCCGTTTTTTATATTTGGTTATGAAAGTGCAAACGTTGCCGGAATTGGTGAAATTGTCGAGCCGTTTGATGAAGAGGCATTAGAGTTTGAAGTTTTTACACCCGATGTGAAAATCTCAACACCTAAAGTATATACGGCATATAGAGAAAATTTTTATAACCCTATAGATGGGTTTGAAGTACAAAAATTAAAAGATATGAACTCAAAAAAAGTTTTAGAGAGTTTAACCGCTCTAGAGGCAAATGATCTGTTCGCTCCAGCACTACAAGAGTATCCTGAGTTGAAAAACCATTATAAACAAGGTTACTTTTTTAGCGGAAGCGGCAGTAGTTTTTTCCGTTTAACTTCTATTTAGATAAATCGCTATATTATTCCACATGTTAAAAAATATATTTACCTCTAAAGTTGTACTACTTTATATTTTATCTATTTTTATGATTGTTTCATTTTCTACTTGGATGAGCTTATTAAATAATTTTGTTATTGAAGTAGCATCTTTTAATGGTAAGCAAATTGGTATTTTACAAAGTATACGAGAGATTCCTGGTTTTTTGGCTTTTAGTGTAGTTTTAGTGATTTTTCTTATCTCACAACAACGTCTTGCGTATATTTCAATGATACTTTTAGGACTTGGGACTGCGTTGACTGGTCTATATCCTAGTGCGCTAGGACTCTATACAACGACAGTAATTATGTCGATAGGATTCCATTACTTAGAAACATTAAATCAATCATTATCACTCCAATGGCTCGATAAAAAAGAAGCACCTATAATCTTAGGAAAAATTACAGCAGCTAAATCTTTGAGTGGACTTGTAGTGTTTGGACTCATTTATGTTATGATGCAGTTTTATAATATAGAGTATAAAACAGTATATATCTTTTTTGGTGGCATCACTGCTTTTGTTGCAGTTATCGCTTGGATCGGTTTTGAGCATTTTAAAGATGATGTAGTGCAAGAAAAATCTCTAAAGTTAAAAAAAGAGTACTGGCTTTTTTACCTTTTGACATTTTTAGCAGGAGCTAGACGGCAAATATTTGTTGTGTTTGCAGGTTTTTTACTTGTTGAAAAGTTTGGTGTAGATGTCCATAATATGGTGGCATTATTGTTAGTAAATTCTGCGCTTAATATCTATTTGGCACCAAAAATTGGAAAGTTTATAGCCTCTTATGGCGAGAGAGCTAGTTTACGGTTAGAATATATAGGTTTGATTCTGGTATTTGTATCGTATGCGTATGTCGATAGTGTTTACATTGCTTTTATTTTATATGTTATAGATCACCTGCTGTTTTCTATGGCGATAGCACTAAAAACATACTTTCAAAAAATAGCTGATCCAAAAGATATAGCAAGTGCCAGTGCTGTAAGTTTTACCATAAATCATATAGCAGCTGTATTTTTACCGGTAATTTTAGGATTAGTTTGGCTCTACTCTTATAAGTTGGTGTTTATTATTGGTGCGATGATTGCTTTAAGTTCATTTTTGTTAGGATTATTAATACCAAAAGCACCTTCAAGAGGTTTTGAGCCGATCCAAGCGATAACTGCAACAAAAGCAGTGATACCACCAAAAAAGATATATACTGTTTTATTGAGGAGAAGTATGAAGCAGGGCTTGTACTTTCCGGGAGTGAAGTAAAAGGGATCCGTGCCGGACGTGTGAATTTAAAAGATAGTTTTATCCGTTTTGTAAAAGATGAAGCATTTTTATTTAATGCACATATTGGCAGACTCGAAACTACTCATTATTTTTATGGACATGAAGAACGAGGCACTCGTAAATTACTTTTACATAAAAAAGAGTTGGCAAAGATCCAAAAAGCTGTTGATCGAGATGGATATACGATTGTTCCTCTACAACTTTACTTTAATGCTAGAAATATAGCAAAAATTCAAATAGCAACAGCTAGAGGAAAACAGTTACACGATAAACGCCATGACTTAAAAGAGAAAGATCAAAAAAGAGATATAGCTCGTGCAATGAAGGATTATTAATGAGATATCTATTTATACTTTTTTTGTTGGTAATCAATAGTTTTGCATTACAGATTACCGGTTTTGACAATGAAGTGGTAAATGGGAAAACCGCACTTATAACATTAGAAAAACAAAAAGGGATAGAATTTCAAAACCTTCAAGTAGATAAAAAGAAGTTTCCGATCATAACTTCCCCTCTAGACCCACAAAGTTGTTTTGCTCTCATACCTGTAGGTTATTATGAAAAAATAGCTGCTAAAGAGGTTTATATAAATTATGTAAAAGAT
>JARRNV010000242.1:0-4629 GCA_037384685.1 Sulfurimonas sp. | reverse complement strand
ATCCCTACAAGACTTGCAGATCGAAGAATCATCTTTTACGGGTATCTCTTTATAATCCCACAGTACTATTTTGCATATATTCAATGGTATGAGATGTTTATAATCACCATTCCGGTATATCTATTCTTGTTTATCTCATTTAGACAGATGCTTATAGGGGAGACAAAAGGGTTTATTGACAACACAAGTAAGATATACTGGGGGAGTATGCTCTTTATCTTTGCAATCAGCCATTGTGCATACCTGTTTGGATTACATAGCGATCAAGTAAATGGATTTATGCTTTTACTCTATCTTGTCTTTTTGACAGAGTTTAATGATGTACTGCAGTATGTTTGTGGTAAAAGTTTTGGTAAGACTAAAATAATACCAAAAGTAAGTCCAAATAAAACAGTAGAAGGCTTTGTTGGTGCAATTATTTTAACAACTATTTTGGCAGTTGTATTTAGATACCTTACCCCTTTTAGCGTCATTGAAGCAATTGGAGCAGGGCTTATTATATCTATAGGAGGTTTTATTGGTGATGTCGTCGTCTCTATGGTAAAAAGAGATATTGGTGTAAATTTTTTATCTCTTTATCGTAAAACCCGTGATGCTCTTTATTTCTGGAATGAGTGTCAAAAATTACGAGCTTATTCCTCAAGAGGAGCAGTTTATAATTATTGCAAACCATAATAGTCATCTTGATATTATGGCAATTATGGCTCTATTTGATGTTGCTCACATAAAAAAGATCAGACCCGTGGCTGCAAGTGATTATTTTTTTAGAAATAATATACTTAAATGGATATCTATAAACCTGATCGACATAATACCTTTAAGTAGAGCTGCAAATAGGGCGGAGAAAAGACACCCTTTGCAAGATATATATGATGCAATCGATGCAGGATACTCTTTAGTGATCTTCCCTGAGGGAAGCAGAGGAAAACCGGATGAGTTGCAAAACTTTAAAAACGGAATAGGGCATATTGCAAGTAAATACCCTGATCTGCCAATAGTGCCTATAGTCCTTGAAGATACTGCTAAAGCATTACCAAAAGATGAAGCGCTTTTTGTCCCTTTTATTATAAAAGCGGAAGTAAAAGAGGCAACTACTTTTCATAAAGCTAATCTAGAGATGAAAGAGTTTGTCAAGAAACTAGAAGAGCTTTTTAAGAACAAATCCCCTATACTTGACAATATTTAAATTATAAAGGTTAAAGCATGAGACAGTATGAAACGTATAAATGTAGTGTTTGTGGAAATGAAGTAGAGGTGCAGCATGTTGGTGGTGGAAAACTCGTTTGTTGTGGAAAAAATATGAATTGTATAACTGAAGATCTTACTGCTGTAAACCTTATGAAAGCATTTGCAGGTGAATCTCAAGCAAGAAACAAGTATGAGTTTTTTGGAGAACTTGCTCGTGAAGCAGGATGGCATGCCATTGCTGATCATTTTGCTGAAGCTGCTATGAATGAAAAGTACCATGCAAAAGCTGAATATGAAGCTTACAATAAACTCATGTACGGAATTGAGATGCATGAAACTCTGAAAAATCTCGATATTGCCATAGAGGGAGAGCATTATGAACATACTGAAATGTATCCAAACTTTGCCGAAATTGCTGCTGAAGAGGGACATAAAGATATTGCACGTCTTTTAAAGGCGATCGCAAAAGTGGAAGTGGAACATGAACGCGAGTATGCAGAACTCAAAAAAGCGTTAGAGGAGGAGGGCTTTTTTAACAGTGATGAAGATGAATACTGGGTATGTGAGGTATGTGGACATGTCCATCGTGGGAAAAAACCGCCAAAAGCGTGTCCGCTTTGTAAAGTACCTCAAGAGTACTTTAAAAGGGAACATCTTTATTAAAAGTTTAGAGTTATTTTAACGGTGCATTTTTGACACTGTTTGCTACTGCCAGTGCTGCAATTCCGCCTTTAACGATTTGAATGTTTTTAAAACCTAATTGTTTTAGGCCTGCTGCAGCTAAAAGTTCACGTGCACCTGAATGACAAAGGATAATAATAGGTTTGTCACTTGGCAGTTTATTTAAGTTTTTCTCTTGAAAAAGGTTCTCCAGAGGGATTTGAAGTGTATTTGGTGTTACTGTACTTATGATAGAAACTTCACCCGGAGTTCTTATATCAAGAAGCACAAAATCTTTTTCCTCACGAAACATTTTCATTACATTCTCAGCACTTACCGACAACTTGGAATCAGCTAAGTTTTTTTGAGTCATATGTGAATAGAATTTATCAAACTTTTTGGCTTGAAGAGTATCGTAGGACATTGCACTAACAGAGAGTGATGTGACGGTTAAAAATGTAAAAAGTTTATTCAAGTATTTCCTTTAGAAAAAGTATGAAAGTTTTTTAAAACTACGTTGACTTTTTTTATCTCTTTACAAGTGAATTGTGACTATGATTTATACTTAATAGATATATTGGAGAATATAAAAATATTATGAAAATTAGAGTTTATTACGAAGATACAGATGCAGGAGGGATAGTTTACCACTCAAACTATCTTAATTTTTGTGAAAGAGCCAGAAGCCAGGCATTTTTCGATAAAAGGCTTATGCCTTATCTTGATGACGGGCACTTTGTCGCTCGAAAAATAGTTGCCGATTATTTTAGGAGTGCAAAACTTGGTGATTTACTTGAAGTAAAAACAGAACTTCTCGAGATGAAAGCGGCTTCTTTTACTTTAAAACAAACTGTTTATAAAGAAGAAGAGAAACTTTTTGAACTAAAGATCCTTCTTGCACATATATCATTTGAAGGTGTACCTAAAAAAATAGATAAAAAAACGAAAGAGTTAGTTCTCACTCTCTTCTAACTCTTCAGGTTCTTTTGGAATGTACTTGGCAAATCGTGTAAGCATTGGTCTTAGTAGTTCAATTTCATATATAACTTGTTCGTTTTCAATTGCTAAGTCATATACTCTTGCTTCCCCTGTTGTAAGAGAGTAAAAATAATCAACACCTATAATAGTTGAGTAGTTAATCCAGTCATATTTTATATCGTTTCCTATGAGTGAATTCATCTCAATTTGCATATTGTCTTGTTTTGTGATCGAGTTTGCTATGATCATATTCTCTCTGTCTCTATACTGCGTCATAGAAAGCAATAGGGGATTATAGTTAATTTGTGTCGAGAGAACATTTGTCGCATTTGTATCGTAAAGTGTTAGTTGCGACATAATCATACCTGTTTTAATAATAGGTGTATTGATTAAAAATGAGCCTTGAGTAACATCTTCATTCTCTTTTAAATAGTGCTCCATATTGGTTGTTCGTGTTGAGACATAGTAATTAAAGACTTTTTTTGGTTCTTCATTCTCTTGAGTCGGCATTTGAACTTCATGATCTTCGGAAAAAGCACTTGGCTCTAACCCTTCAATAATAGGGTGTAAAAATCTATTCTCTTGGTACAGGGCAAGTTTTTTTCCTGTGTCTGATGTATCTGAAAAGATAATAAGTGGTGATACGGCTTCTTTTAGTAAAAGATCGCTTTGTGCCGAATAATCAATTCCGCCAAAACTAAGATATTGAGAGTTTGTTTCAACATCCTTTTTATTTGTTGTTGGAAAATAGATATTTAGCTCCGGATCAATGTTGATAATATTATCAACGCCCTCTTTTGTGAGTGGAGCGATTACATACACTATGCCATCGTTTTCTATCTGTTCTAATGCTGTTTGAATTGTTTCATACGACTCATCTTCGATCTTATAGCTTTTCATACTAAAGGGAGTGCTTTTTGTCATAAGGTATGCAAAGACAGCATTTGTCGTTGATGTAGCATACTTTCCTATACGTTTATAAGGGAGTAACAGAGCAATTTGAAAGTTACCGTTTGTATTCATTGCACCAATGTTAAAAATAGCAGCATTGATCATTCTAGTCTCTTCTAGGTCTCTGTTTGGAAGTTTTGTGTGTGCATGTGCTAAGAAAGAGAAGATCTGCTCATTGTCGATAAACTCCTGTAAACAATCTTCATCACATTCATATGGGTCGAGATTGAGTACATATGTTTTAGGAAGTGGGATATCTGACACAAGATAACTTTGTGCAAAGATGCTAAATGGTAATAATAAAAGTATAAATATTTTTTTCATAAACAGCTCTTTATAGTTTTTAAATCGTTTAAAGTAATCTTCTTAGATTCAGGGTTTCTTAGAAGATATTGAGGATGGTAGATCGGAATAAGTTTGTTACCTTTAAAATCTATCACATGTCCTCGAACATTTTCAAAGTTATTTGTATCTCCGGTTAAGTGTACATAAGCACTTTCTCCCAGAGTTACGATCACCTTTGGCTTCACAAATTCAAGTTGTGAAAATAGGTAGTGTTTACAAGAACTCCATTCAGAATCCGAAGGCTGATTTGTATGTAGCGGTTTGCATTTAATAGCGTGTGTCATATAGATCGAACGATGATCTAAATCTAAAACATTTTCTATCATCTTTTTTAATGTATCTCCACTTCTTCCAGCAAAGTAATTGTTTGTCGTGTCTTGAGACTCTGAAACTACATAATCTAATATAAACAGTGAAGCATCTTTATATCCAAATCCACTCATACTCTGCTTGCGTGACTTACATAGATCGCAAAGATAGCAAGAAGATATATTGGACACGAGTTCC
>JARRNV010000241.1:0-5687 GCA_037384685.1 Sulfurimonas sp. | reverse complement strand
TTACAGAAAAAGGAAAACTTAACGCTCCTGGTGGTACACAACAAAACTGGGAACCGTATCATAAAGAGATGGTAGACAGCTTTTTTGCTGAAGGATACCGTCTTCGTTATTCAGGCGGAATGGTTCCGGATCTGCATCAAATCCTTTTAAAAGGCGGCGGACTCTTTAGCTACCCTGGAACAAGTGATAAACCAGAGGGAAAACTTCGCCGTTTATTTGAAGTATTTCCATTTGCTTTTGTATATGAAAAAGCGGGCGGTGAAGCGATCAATGGAAAAGGAAGACTTCTTGAGCTAGGATACAGACACCTTCACGATACATCTCCTTGTTTCTTTGGTTCAAAATATGAAATAGCAAGAGTTAAAGAGGTTTATTCTCAAAATGGATAACAAAGAGAAAGATAGATTTGAGATCTATCTTGATGAGATGATTGAAAAGCTCAGAAAGTGTCAAGAGGAACATCAAGTTGAGAGTTGTAGCAAATGTCCAAACTTTATAGGATGTCAGTTACGCAAAGAATACGTTGATGCCGTTTATAACTCTATGAGTAAAGGTGACACCGGCGGATTTGAGTTTTAAGCCAAATTCGATAAAATACAACAATAAATTTAGGTAGGATGAAAAATTGAGTAAATATATAACAACACCAATATATTATGTAAATGGAGAAGCGCATATAGGACATGCTTATACAACATTTATAGCGGATTCTTTAGCACGTTACTATAGACTAAAAAATGAAAAAACTTTCTTTTTAACCGGTACAGACGAACATGGTCAAAAGATCGAAGAATCTGCACAAAAAAACAATAAACCTACACAACAATTTGCAGATGAGATCAGTGCTACATTTAAAAATCTTTGGGATGAGTTTGAGATCTCTTACGATAAGTTTATTCGTACAACAGATGCTGAGCATAAAAAAGGTGTGCAACATGCATTTATGAAGATGTATGAAAAAGGTGATATTTACAAAGGTGAATATGAAGGACACTACTGTGTAAGTTGTGAAACTTTTTTCCCGGAAACTCAACTGGTCGATGGTGAGTTTTGCCCAGATTGTGGTAGAAGCACAAACATTGTAAAAGAGGAAAGCTACTTCTTTAAACTTTCAAAATATGAAGATGCTCTTTTAAAACATTACGAAGCAAATCCTGATTTTATCATGCCTAAATCACGTGCAAATGATGAGTTTAGACTTACCTCTTCCAAAACACATTGGTGCACACGGTTGGTGGACACGTGACGGTGAAAAGATGAGTAAATCTAAAGGTAATGTAGTATCTCCCAAAGAGGTTGCAGATGCTTATGGAGCTGAAAACTTACGTTACTTTATGCTTCGCGAAGTTCCTTTTGGACAAGATGGGGATTTTTCTCAAAGAGCATTTATTGATCGTATAAACTCAGAACTGAGCAACGATCTTGGAAACCTTTTAAACCGTATAATCGGGATGAGTGGAAAATATAGCGATTTTTCAATTGACAGTGTTGATGTTGAAAAATATCACTCTAAAGAGATCGCACAAGTAAATGAAGTAATAGACTCTCTTGATACTTTTATGCAAAATATCCAACCACATAGATACTTAGAAGAGTTATGGAGATTATTTGCGATCGGAAACGGTGCTATTGCTGAGCATGAGCCATGGGTAAAGATGAAAAACAATGAAGAGGATCAAGCATTAGCAACTGTAGCATTAGTAGCAAACATTTTAGCAAAAGCTGCAATTATGCTGCACCCTATTATGCCTAAAACTACTGCAACAATTGCAGATGCATTAGAGTTTACAATCAACAATGAAAGCTATCAAGAACTTGTAGTTGATAAAAAACTTTTAAAACTATTTACTATTAAAAAAGTTCCACCACTTTTCCCACGTGTTGAAGAGCCTTTAATGCCTGAAGCTCCAAAAGCGGAACCAAATCCTCCAAAACAGCCTAAACAAGAGGAAGCTAAAGCAGAAAAAGAGGAAGATAACCTCATTGAAATTGGACAATTCTTTGAAACAAAACTCAAAGTTGGTGTTGTTGTAGAAGCTGTAGAGGTACCAAAAAGTAAAAAATTATTGCAACTCCAAGTTGATCTTGGCGAAGGGAAAAACCGTCAGATCGTAGCTGGAATTAAAGAGTTTTACTCTGCTGAAGATCTACTCAATACACAAGTTTGTGTAGTTGCAAACCTCAAACCTGCAAAACTTATGGGGATCATGAGTGAAGGAATGCTTCTTGCTGCTAAGGATGAAGATGGCTTATGTTTAGTAAGACCGGAAAAATCTAAAAAAGCAGGTACACCTATTGGATGAGATTAGAAAATATCCTGGCACTCACACATGGAGAGTTAATTAACTCCCCTTTTGTAAGTGATTTTAACCATATAGTTTTTGAAGCTCGACATGTAAAAAGAGGCGATCTCTTTATTGCATACGATGAAACTTCTATAGATGAAGCTGTATTTAACGGTGCATACGGGATTATTTTTAACAAACCTACACAAATAAGCGATAATGAAATTGCTTGGATCAAAGTACATGATTTAGATGAAGCATTAAAACGACTACTCCGTTTTAAGCTTATAGATAAAAATATAACTGTTTACGAAACGAATGAAATTGTTCTCAAACTTGCTCTTCAAGTGGTTACTGAAACAAATTTTTTAGCACTCTATGGTGATATAAAGTCGGTTTTTAGATCTTTAGATGAGATACAAGATGACGGTATAGTACTTTTTTGTCCAAAGATTACCTCTGCAGATATTTTTACAAAAGTAAAAGCATTACCGACAAATGTTACAGAACCGATAGATGTTGTTGAGCAAACGTTGTTTGAGAGTTCATTTATCTATGATAATATCTTTTATGAAAGACAGCTGGTTTCACCTTTTTTTATACCGTATTTGGAGCAGTTACTTCACCTTTTTAAGAGTTTGAAAATAAATTTCAGACTAAGAAAATTTACGCCAATTGATCATTTTGAAGCAGTTTTTACAAATAAAAACTTTGAGATCAAAGAGTTTGGAACAAGCGATAAGGTACTTATTTTTGAAAAAAGCGAAAGCTATGTAAAAAGTGAGATAGAGTATCTTCACAGACAAGCGTATTGGGCTAGAATATTATATATTCTTCCTGAATTAAATTATCAAGAGCTAGATGAAACGTTTAGAGAGACATATAATATAGTGACATATAAAAATAAAAATGAGATCAAAACACTGTTAAAACAAAATAGTTTCCATTTTGCACTTATTATAGGTGTGAGCAAGTCTATACTTTCTCAGGGTGTTAATTTAGGTACGCAAACATCACTATTTGATTTTGCATAATTTGGAGTTTATATATGAATAGAAGAGATTTTTTAACCACTGCAAGTATAACTTCTGCAGCAGTTGCTCTCAATGGCTGTAATGAAAGTAATCGTCAAGCACTTGATTACTCTAAGCATCCTAAAAAAAACTAGCAACATCATGGCCTGCACATTTTCCTATTATCGGTATGGGAGTTGAGCGTTTTGTTGAGAGAATTAAAGAGATTAGCGGTGGAACTTTAGAGATCAAACTTTACCCGAAAAATACACTCGTCCCTGCCCTAGCAGTTTTTGATGCTGCAAGTAGTGGACAGATTGATGCTTTTCACTCAGGACCTTATTACTGGAAAGGGAAAAACTCTGCATTTTCACTCTTTAGCGGTATCCCGTTTGGATTTACTGCTGAAGAGGTAAACTCATGGATGCTTTACGGCGGAGGTTTAGAACTTTGGCGTGAGTACTATGCTAAATATAATCTTTATCCGTTTTTAGGTGGAAATACAAACATTCAAATGGGTGGATGGTATCGTAAACCTATAAAATCTTTAGAAGATATGAAGGGTCTTAAGATGCGTATTCCAGGTCTTGGTGGCGAGGTGTTTGCTAAGCTTGGAGTAAACCCTGTACTTTTACCTGCCGGGGAGATCTACACATCTCTAGAGCGTGGTGTAATCGATGCAACCGAATGGGTTGGTCCGGCACTTGACATTAAAATGGGATTTTATAAAGTTGCACCTTATTACTACTCAGGATGGCATGAACCGGGTTCTGTATTAGAACTTACATTTAACAAGCATTCTTGGGAGAAACTGGCACATGAACATAAAGCTATGATCGAAGTGGCTTCTAGTGAAATGAATGCAAATATGACTTCAGAGTTTCATGCACAAAATATTCAAGCACTTCAACAGCTTCAAGAACTAGGAGTAACACTTTCACAATTTCCACAAGATGTTATGGATGCAGGGAAAAAAGCGATCGTTGAAGTTATTAAAGAACAAAGCGATCAAAATAAAGATTTTGCAACTATCTACAGCTCTATAGACAAATATCTAGACTTATCAAAACAATGGAGTGATGTAAGTCTAGGATACTTTTTAAACCAAAGATAATTTTTAATGAAACTAACAATTCTTTTTTTACTATATAGTCAAATACTATTTGGTTGGAGTGGCATACTTATAGACAATAATAGCTCTAAAGTTATACCTAATGCTATTGTAAGCGATTCTAGCCATTTTGTTCGCAGTGATCTCAAAGATACCCTAGAAGACACTTTGCATATAAAAGCATACGGCTACAGACCTCTTTCATTGCAAAGAGATCGGAATATATCGCGCTACAAACTTACTCCTATACGTGTAAAAGCACTCTATTTAACTTTTTGGGGTGCATCGAATCATTCACCGAGATTAAGAAAAGTACTTGAGTTAATTGATAATTCAGAAATTAACGCAATCGTTGTTGATGTAAAAAACGAGTATGGGTCCACTGTGTTTTGGACTAAGTTTAAAGAAGCAAACAAATACGGAGCTCATCTAAAAAGAACAAATCGTGATATTGAAAAGTTTATGAAAAAATTAAAAGATAGAAATATCTATACTATTGCAAGGATTGTAACTTTCAAAGATGAGCTTCAAGCCTCGAACAATTATGAATATGCTATTAAAAATAATGATCAAAATAAAACTCTTTGGAGAAATCATGACGGAATGGCTTGGGTAGATCCTTACGATAAACGAAGCCATATTTACACCATTAGTATAGCTGAAGAAGCTGCAAAGGTAGGTTTTGACGAAATCAATTTTGACTATGTTCGTTTTCCTGCAAAAGATGGTTTATGTTTGTCTAAAAAACAAAATCAAAAAAATAGAATAAAAGCGATTGGGAAGTTTTTAGATACGGCTCAAAATAGACTTAGAAAATATGGAGTTTTTATATCTGTAGATATATATGGAAATGTTTGTTGGAGTAAAGATGATAATGGTATAGGACAAACTATAGACTCTTTAGCTAAGCATGCTGATTATATAGCTCCTATGTTGTACCCTTCAGGCTTTGCAAGTGGTTCTTTTGGAAAAGAACATCCTGCTAAACACCCTTATATTGTTATTTATAGAAGTATAGTCCACATTAGCGATAAAATAGATCCACTTAGAGTAAGACCTTGGTTGCAGTACTTTAAAGATTATACGAGCTCAAACGTTGATTATGAAGAAGATGAAATTAAAAAACAAATTAAAGCTGCAGATGATGCAAATACAAGTGGCTGGATGTTATGGTCACCCTCAAGCAGATACGATCTGGATATTTTTTAACTCTTGACGAAGCTCTTTAGATTTCGGTAAATATTTTTCCACTAAATCATGAAATTGCTTCGAATGGTT
>JARRNV010000240.1:0-2935 GCA_037384685.1 Sulfurimonas sp. | reverse complement strand
GCATTATTATGTACAAGTGCACAATAAAAAGCATCATTACTATAAAAAAGCTATCAAAAAAAGCCATAGGCATTTTGCTGATAACAACTATCGAAGGTACTATAATGAGCCCAAATATAGGGGTCGATACAAAGCTTGTCATTATAGACATTGATAGATAAAAAGGGTATAAGTTAGTGTTATATATTTTTTTATATAGAAAATTATATAATGAAGTTATGTTTGATTTGAATGAGTGGTGCGGACGAAAGGACTTGAACCTTCACACCTTGCGGCACCAGATCCTAAGTCTGGCGTGTCTACCAATTTCACCACGTCCGCGTGGAATGTGTGTTTAATGTCTCTTCAGACAACTTCTAATAAGTGGTACGCCCTACACGATTCGAACGTGTGACCGATGCCTTAGAAGGGCATTGCTCTATCCAGCTGAGCTAAGGACGCATACATTTTAAATAAATGGTGCGCCCGATAGGATTCGAACCTATAACCGTCGGATCCGAAGTCCGATACTCTATCCAGTTGAGCCACAGACGCAGGCAACAACCAGTGTTTGGCTTATAAGTTGTAATAATTATTTAATTAATGGGGTGGAATATGGGATTCGAACCCACGGCCCCCAGTGCCACAAACTAGTGCTCTAGTGGTCGGGGTGAAAGGACTCGAACCTTCGGCCCCTTGGTCCCAAACCAAGTACTCTAACCATACTGAGCTACACCCCGACCTATACATTAAAAAGCATATATAGCTGATTAATGAGGCGAAATTATAGTGCAAAAACTTTAAAATGTCAATAGTATTTTTTAAATAATTTACATTTTCCTATTTTCCAATACAAAAGTGAGTTAAGTTTTATTTGTTACAATTATACAAATGAGTGTAAGGGATTGGTTTTGGGTGAATTTTTTAGTAGCATAAATGGCTTTTTGGAGACAGCATTGTTCTTCGATATATTTTTTGGAAAGATAGAAGGGGTTAATGTACCGTTTTTAGTTGCCTGGTTGATAGCGGGTGGTATTTATTTGACATTTAAAATGAACTTTGTAGGGTTCAAATATTTTTCACACGCTTTTAACATCATTAGGGGAAAATATGAAACAAAAGACGATAAAGGGCTTATCACCCCTTTTGGTTCACTAACAACTGCTCTTTCAGCTACGGTTGGTCTTGGAAATATAGCCGGTGTTGCTTTAGCTGTTTCTATAGGTGGACCCGGAGCTACTTTTTGGATGATCGTTGCAGGCTTTTTGGGGATGAGCCTAAAATTTACAGAAGTTACACTCTCTTTGCAACACCGTGAATTTTTAAAAGATGGAACTGTTATGGGAGGGGCTATGGAGTACCTCTCAAAAGGTTTTGCACAAAAAGGGTATGCAAAGCTCGGAAAATTTTTAGCGGTTTTATTTGCCATGTTTATGATCGGTGGTGCTATAGGTGGTGGTAATACCTTCCAGGTTTCACAAGCTGTTAGCGCTGTAGGGCAAGAGGTAAGCTTTTTTAATACTTATCCTATAGTATTTGGAATTATAGTAGCAACTCTTGTTGCAATAGTTATAATTGGAGGTGTACAGAGAATTGCAACTATTACAGAGCGTCTTGTACCAATAATGGCTATTATTTATGTAAGTGCTTCGATCTGGATTTTAGGATTTTATTTTGATCAAATACCACACGCTTTTGGACTAATCTTTTCAGGAGCTTTTTCAGATAGTGCAGTTTATGGCGGTATGGTTGGCTCAATTGTACAAGGTTTTCAGCGTGCAGTGTTTTCAAGTGAAGCAGGGATCGGTTCATCTCCTGTTGCCCATGCTCCTGCACGAACAAAATATCCTGTACGTCAAGGTATGGTGGCACTTTATGAGCCGTTTATTGATACGATCGTAATTTGTACTATGACTGCTTTAGTTATTATCATAACAGGTGTTTATGCACCTGATGGTCCTAATGCAGCATTGATTCAAGCACGTGAAGGTGCGGCACTTACATCCGCAGCGTATGGAACTGTTATCTCATGGTTCCCTTCTATACTCTCTGTTTCAATTGCACTTTTTGCATTTTCAACGATGATCTCTTGGTCATATTACGGAGAACGTGCATGGGTATATCTTTTTGGTCCAAAATCTTCAATAGTTTACAAAATATTCTTTCTAACACTTACAGTTATAGGGACTGTAGTAAGTACAAAAATCATGGTCAATTTTAGTTTCATGCTACTTCTTGGTATGGCATTGCCAAATATTTTTGGACTCTTTGTACTCAGCGGTGATGTTAAACGTGCTTTAGATGAGTACAGTGCAAAACTCAAAAGTGGTGAACTAGATGCAGAGGCTATAAAATGACGCCACAACAAGAGTGTATGGAGATTTTAAAACAAGAGGGGATCAACCCTGCTTCTACAGTTGATTATGAGATCAACGGCGAAGAGACTTCACTCACTTTAGAGTACATCATAGATACCTATATGTTAGCATCAGAGGAATCGCAGCTTGTATTTTTAACAGCTATGAAAAAATCTTTAGAGGCAAACACTATAGGAATAGAAAAATTTTTTGAAGGGATGGGACAGCTTCTTTTGATGTCACATCTATCTGATAAGTTTGAGTCTTAAGACTTAGGAGTTTATTATGGGTTGGACTTGCCAGCACGATCATAAAGGCTTTTGTAAATTGTTAAACGTCACTTGTACACCTGGGATCAAAGGGTGTATATTAAACAAGGGAAAAAATGAATACTTCTTTTCAAGTGGTAATTTTGAAGAGGATAAAAAAAGGGATGAGTCCCAAAAAGAGGACTCTATAGATTTTGCGGCACTAGCGAGATCAAACTAGAACTGAATTAAACCATCAACCGGAGATGATGCAGTTGCATACGGTTTTTTAGGTATTCTACCCGCTTTATAACTCATACGACCTGCAATTACAGCATGCTTCATAGCCTG
>JARRNV010000239.1:0-2912 GCA_037384685.1 Sulfurimonas sp. | reverse complement strand
TATGCATCCCTTTTATTTTCCAATTCTAATAACCAAAATATAGAGCAACTTGCAAAAAACCTAAATCTTTATGGTGGAACGAAAGCGACTATTCAATGGCAAAGAGTTTTTTCATCTCAAAGACATCTCAAGCGTTATAAGTTAGAACATTTAGATCAGCAAACTAGAGATAAACTGCAACATTACCTTATCGAGCATGCTGCAGACTCAGAACAACCGATTGTACCAGGAGTCCTATAATGATGAAACAAATAATTCTTTTAATCACACTCTCAACACTACTTTTCTCATCTGAGGATCTTTTGTTAAAACTACAAGAGCTAGAGAATCAGATAAAAGAGTTGAAAGCTCAAGTAAAAGCTCAAGATAAAGCCTTAAAAGAACAACTCAAAACCCAAGATCAAGCATTGAAAGAGCAAATGCAAGTCCATAGTGAAGAGTTAGATGAACGTTTGCCGATTATTGAAAATAATGAAAAACATGCTATCCTAGATAAGATTAACTTTTCACCTGAAATCTTATTACGCATGGATAAACTTGACTATACAAATGGTCTTATCGGCAATGGTGATCAAACATTAATTCACGATCCTTTTAATCCTTATGTTGGACTGAGAATGCGCAGTAATATGAAATCGTATTTTGAATATCTGAAATTTTTTGGAATACTTGTATATAGAAACTCATCACAATCAAATGAAAGAATTTGTATATTGTCTCGTGATATAAAATCAGCACCGGGCGGGAGTGCTTTTGATCTTGATCGTGCTTATATTGACTATACTCCAAACAGATATTCCGGTGGTGATCTAACATTTAGCTTTGGAGTACTTCCAACTTCCGGCGGAACACCAATGCATTACGCACAAAATAAACAACGCTCCTCAATGTTTCCGGCACTTGTATTTGATATGAATACATACGGTGTAATTGTAACAAAGAAACTTTATGATACTATGTATGTAAGGGCCATTGCTGCAAAAGCATACACATTAAAAGAGAGTTTCTATCCTTACCAATGTAACCGTGAGAATATAGACAATGCTGATGTTTATGGTCTATATAGTGATATAAATTTCAACTTTTTGGGCGATTCCCTACTCTCTTTTGGAATCAATCTATTAGATAATTTAAAAGCACATCCTTACTTAGGCCCAGATATTGACTCTTCTCATTCGCACGATCTTGGACAAATGACTACATATGGTATCGGTTTAGATATAAATAACTTTTTAGATACTCCTAGTGTTGTTTTTGCACACACTGCAGCATCTAATCCAAATCCAAATGGCAATGTAGATGACTATAAAATAGTCAATATTCTTCAAGGGACAACTGCTGGAAACTACACAGGTTTCACAGAAGAGAATTATGCAAGTGGACCAATGATAGGTAAGATGGGTTATTCTTTTTACATTGGAGGGAAATACAATTTTACACCCGATCTAGCATTTGGTGCAGAGTATAATCATGGTAGTAAATACTGGTTTGCAGCAACACAAGGTGCAGAAGATATCTTTAATAAACTAGCCCTTCGTGGTGAAGCTATAGAGGCTTACGGTAGTTGGGAATTTTATAAATATCTCAATGCAAAACTAGGTTATCTCTACATGAAAGAGAACTATACCGGAAGTGGTTGGCACTTTGGTGAACCTGCTACAAAAGATGCTACACAAAACATATACTATCTTCAACTAGAGGCAAAATTCTAGTATGAAACTATCGCAAAAATGGGTATATTTAACACTTTTTATTAGTTTTGCCCTACTCATCTATTCGCTTTTTCTTAGCTATACAAATCTACATCGAAGTAGTGAGGTATTAAAAGAGCTTTCAAGTGACCAAGTTGCACTCAGTCATTATGCAAATAGTTTAAACTATACTGTAAAGAAAAATCAGTCAGATATTTTACAGTATCTTGCACTTCACAATAATCTTGATCTACTTAATATGGAGAGCTCTCAAAATAAAATTGCACAAGATATTTTAGAATTAAAACAACGCATCAACGCTAAACCCAATTTTTCAAAAGAGCTCGACGAAACACTCACGCTTATAGAAAAAAGAGCTATCGGCTATAAACTTGTTCAAAATTCATTAATAACAGCAGTAACTTCAAAAGATACCGAAGATATTCGAGATGCATTGATCGGCTTTGATATGATCAGCTCTAAATTCTCTCATGATATCTCGATATTGATGGAACAGGTTAGAGACTCACTAGATAAACAGATAGAAACGCTTAAAACAACAAACGAACAAAACTCCTCAACACTAATTTTCTCTTTTGTTTTATCTACTTTACTAATTGTCATGACAATGATGAAGTTCTATTCATCTAACCTCAAGATATCAAGACAGTTACAACTTAAAGAAGAGGCAGAGAAAAAATTAAAAGATGCTCAAAAACAACTCATGCAATACAACGAAAACTTGGAAAATGAGATTAATAAAAAAACATTAGAGTTACGTAAAAAAATATATACACACTTTTTAAGTGGACTCCCAAACAGAAATCAATTATTAGAAGATAGTAGTGAATACAAGTATGTAAAAATGGCAATTTTAAATATTGATAAATTTCAATCATTTAATGATGTGTATGGTGAAGAGTTAGGAAATATAGCCTTACAACAAACAGCGCAATGGCTTGTTGAACATGTAAGTACGGATAATTACTCTTTATATCATCTCAGCGGCGATGAATTTGTTGTTGCATCGGCAAATAAATATTTTTCAAACAGCTTATTTATAGATTTTATCGATACATTATTAAAAGAGTTTAGAAAGACACATTTTTTATACAAAGACAAATCATATCAATTTATTATGAGCGCAGGAATCACTTTTACAGGGCAGCACAAAATGTTGGCATATGCAGATATGGCCCTTAAAGATGCGAAAAAGAAAAA
>JARRNV010000238.1:0-4275 GCA_037384685.1 Sulfurimonas sp. | reverse complement strand
TTTATATATTCATTAAAAGGATCTATTATGAATCTACTTACAATAACACGAGTATTTTTAGGCATTATATTTGTTTGGTATGGGACACTCAAGTTTTTTAGTGGGGTGAGTCCAGCTGAAGGTTTGGCTATAGCGACCATAGATAAACTGTTTTTTTCGCTTATTCCAGCAAAGGTTTCAATAACTCTCTTAGCAATTTGGGAGCTCATTATTGGTATAGGTTTTTTATGGGGAAGATGTTTAAAATATATCTCTATTCTCTATCTTGTTCATATAACGCTTACCTTTACCCCACTTATACTACTTCCGGACATTTGTTTTACAAATCCACCTTTTGAATTTACGATCGTAGGTCAATACATAGGGAAAAATTTAGTGTTTTTTATGGTAGGATTAATGATCTATAAACAGAGTAAGGAGTTGTAATGAAAAAGATAGTTTTTATACTTTTGATGAGTGTTTCATTCTTATTTGCTGAAGGTTTTACATTAAAGAGTGACGATATCAGCGGTCAGCTGACAATTAATCAGGTTTTTAACGGTTTTGGATGTAGCGGAAAAAATATCTCTCCGGAATTAAGTTGGGAAAATGCTCCCAAAGAAACACGAAGTTTTGCGATCACAATGTACGACAAAGATGCACCAACAGGTAGTGGATGGTGGCACTGGATCGTAGTTGACATTCCAAAAGATGTAAGAAGTTTGAAAAGTAACAGTGGAGATATTAGTTTAGACCTAATGCCAAAATGTGTTGTTCAAACAATGACAGACTATGGAAAAGGTGGTTTTGGCGGAGCATGTCCACCTGTAGGTGATAGTGCTCATCAGTATGTGATCACAATATATGCGTTAAATGTTGAAAAACTAGGAGTAGGCAAAGAAGCATTACCTGGTCTTGTTGGTTTTATGATCAATGCCCATACGATTGCAAAAGCATCTGTAATCGCTTATTATGGAAGATAAAATCTAAATTTAAAAAAGAAATTTGATTTATATACGAAACTACATAGACAAATATAGTTATAATTTGGTAATATTAATTGTTTAATATTTTCATTGAAAATATTTTTAAGGAGTTTTGTGTCCCGAAAGGGTCTCTGTTTTCATTGTTTCATAAGGAGAAAATATGAAAGTTCTTAGATTGACAGTTATTGTTTTGATGATGATTTTGGTAGGATTAATGTTCACTGCCTGCAGTTCAAAAAACATGTTAGATCAAAAAAAGACGATGGGTTATAAACTTCAAGCTCGATATTATCCAATTGATAAGCCTGTTATCAATAAAATAGCAAATCATACTTATCCAGAAGCTTTTGACAATGATGGTAAGCGTCATGCATGGAAAGCTCTTGGTGGTGACAGTGGTGGTAAAATACTTTCTGATACTACAACTGAATGTGCTAAAAAAGAAAAGTGTATTGATATTTCCACGGTTAATTACATTATGACGGAATCACCATGTATTTGGCCTTATAAAAATTATTATGCTGTAGTCGGTGTTTGTTGGAATGCTACAAATCGAGGGTTATTTTATACTGGTAAAACAGTTCACAAGATCAAGTTTTATCCAATTATAGAGAAGATGTATGGAACTTATGGTTTAGATTACAATACCCCATGTTGGCATAACCTACATCCATTTAAATGTAAGGAAGCACGGAAAAAATATGCTTGGTCAAAATGTTTAAAATCAGTTCAAGAAAATGAACCTTGGGAATCAACTGCATCACCACTTAAAGATCTACAAGTACCTGATCCAAGGATCGAACTTTATTATCGTTATGCTCAGAAAGTGGAAGCTTCAGATCTAAAAGCAACACCAAATATAGAACAAGAGTATCTTGAGCAGTTGTTTGAACTAAATATACGTGAGCGCCTTGGTAGTATTTCTGATGAAAAGAAAAAACAACTCATGGACATTGACAAGAAGTTTCGTGAACAAAGAATGGTATTTTCTACTAAAGAAAAGAAAAACTTAGAAAGTTTTGATCATGAAGCATACATGAATGAACTCAATATACAGATCAATAATGAACTAGATGCTTATGCAGAAGTTCTAAGCAATGATGAGTATTTCAAACTTTTTGGAGCAAAAAAAGGGGAACGTTTCGATATTCGTGATAGTCTTTTTCACTAAAACCGCCAAAGCCAAGTCTCAGAGCATCCCAACTGCCTCCTGAGACATTTTTGGCAAAGTAGATCTTCATGCTCTTTTGCTCTGCCAAGGCTTTAAACTTTTCCCAATCAAATGGCACAGTAGGGTTAATGAGTATGGCAAGACCCGCACCTTGTGCTTTGATCTTCATAGTGTTGCCGAGTTTTTCTTCTAGCAAGGTTTTTAAAAGTTCGTGTTTCTTTTTATGGAGTGTGCGGATCTTTCGTATATGTTTTTCAAAGTGCCCCTCTTTCATAAAGTTCGCTAGCGTGATCTGCGTGTCTAGCGAGACTTTACAAAAGTGACTGTCAAAATGTTGTTTGTAAGTATTTATAAGGTGTTGCGGTAGTACCATATAACTCACACGAATAGCAGGGGAGAGGTACTTTGCAAATGTACCAAAATATACCACTCGATCATATTTGTCTAAACCCTGTAGTGATGGAATAGGGCGGTTATAGTAAGTTAGTTCTCCATCATAATCATCTTCTAGTATAAGTGCATCTCTTTGTTTCGCCCACTCTAAAAGTCTTAAACGATTTGCGATCGGCATACTGTATCCTTTTGGATACTGGTGTGATGGGGTGATATAGACAAGTTTTGCGTCACTTTTTTCAAGCTGATCGAGTACGATTGCATTTTTATCAACATCTATCTTGTCTATTTTATAGTTGTAGCTTTGAAACACTTGAGAAACGATGTGGTAGCCCGGATCTTCCATGGCGATTTGGCTATGGTTTGTTTTGAGCATTTTTGCCAGTAGTTGCATAGACTCTCCAAAACCGCTTGTAATGATGATCTGCTCTTTGTGGCAGTTTGCTCCTCTTGAATCGTTGAGGTATTTTGCTATTTGTTCACGTAGGATCTCTTCCCCTTGACCATCAGGATAAGCTCCAAAATCTAAACTCTCATCGATCACTTTTGTGTAGATCCTTTTCCATAGTTTGAGCGGGAAAGAATCTTTTGGGAGGCGTGCAGGAAAAAAGTCGTACTTATAGTTTTTTTGTCTCTTTAGAGTTGAGGTCTTTGTAGAGTTTGCGGTACTAAACTCTTTGAAGTTTGTATCGCTTACAAAGTAGCCGCTTTTTGGATAACTCTCAACAAACCCCTCAACGTACAACTGTCTAAATGCAGATTCGACCGTGTTTTTACTGAGGTTGTAAGTGGTGGCTAATTTTCTGATCGAGGGGAGCTTTTCTCCAATCTGCAAGTTATTTACAATGTCATTTTTTAAAGCAGTATAGAGTTGAATGTGCAGAGGTGTTTTTGAGTTTTGATTTATAATATACATAAAACTGTCCTCATAATATTTTAAAAATTTGGCTCTTGTAGTAGATACACATAAATGATACTATATCATAAAAAAAGGAGTTATCAAATGAGACATTCCCAATTTGCCATCAATGATCAAGAGAAATTAGAAGCTATACTTCACACTGTTTCTTACGGAACATTGGCACTTTGTAAAGATGAAAAACCATATAGTGTACCTGTAAACTTTGTGTATGACGATGATATGATCTACTTTCACGGTGCAAAGGTCGGGAGAAAAAAAGAGTATATGTTACACAACTCTTTAGCCTCTTTTAGTGTAGTGGAGCCTTTTTCTATGATCCAGTCATATTTTAGCTCAAACGATGAACTTGCTTGTCCCGCTACACATTTTTATCGATCTATCATTTGCGATGGAGATGTAGAGATCGTAAAAGATTACGATACAAAAGTAAAAGCTCTGCAGCTTTTGATGGAAAAACTACAGCCCGAAGGTGGTTACAAACACTTAAGTGAAGATGTGTACGAGAAGATGATCAACGCTACAGAGGTGTTTTGTTTGCACATACAAGAGATGAGCGGTAAAATAAAACTTGGACAACACTTACCAAAAGAGCGATACAATATGATCTTAGAGCATTTAGAAAAACGTGGCGATGCACTCGATACACAAACAATAAAACTGATGAAAGAGCAAAGATGTTAGAACTTAAAATAGCCCAGCTTAGCGATATAGAAGATACTTTAAAACTTCACTACCGCGACCAAGTAGATAGTATAAATGAAGAAGATAAAAAAGACGGGTTTGTAACAACACCTTTTACACACGATCAGCTTCAAGCCTTGATC
>JARRNV010000237.1:0-3984 GCA_037384685.1 Sulfurimonas sp. | reverse complement strand
AAAAAAATGTGGCAATTATTTTACGTGGATATGGACGAAACTCTAGCGGGATGATTGTTGTCAAAGAGTGTAGTGAAATTTTAGTAGATGTAGAACAAAGCGGTGATGAAGCGATGATTTATGCTAAAAAACTTCCTCATGCTATTGTAATTGTGAGTGAAGATAGAAAAATAGCGATTCAAAAAGCAAAAGAGATGGGATGTGAGAAGATATTTTTAGATGATGCGTACTCAAAGCATTTAATTAAGAAAAAAGATATTCTTTTAGATGTTGAAACACAAAATAAGTTTTGTTTGCCAAGTGGTCCTTACAGAGAAAGGTTATGGCAAGGAAAAGATGCTTTAGTTTTACAAGAGGGAAAAGATTTTGAGCGCAAAACAACAGTTCTGGATGCTAGGCAAAAAATGTCTTTAGTGACTGCTATAGCACGCCCACAAAGATTAAACAAATATTTGCCCGATGTGGTTTCAAAGAACTATTTTGAAGATCATCACAACTTTACTAAAGAGGAACTACAAACGATTTTAGACAGAGACGAAAGTGAGAGTTTACTTGTAACTTTTAAAGATTATGTGAAAATTGAAAACTTTGGGCTTCCTTTATCCTTACTGGACTTGGAGTTGGAGCTAAAATACGATAAAATTTCAGAATTATAATTTTAGGAAAAAATAGTGAAAGCTAAAATAGAAACAGTAAAAACGCTCCTTGATGCACTTCCGTTTATTAGGGAGTTTAGAAAAGAGATCGTAGTTATTAAGTATGGTGGTTCAGCACAAACATCACCGGCATTAAAAGAGAAGTTTGCAGAAGATATTTTACTAATGTATCTTGTAGGAATTAAACCTGTCATTATTCACGGCGGCGGAAAAAAGATCACAGATATGCTCTCGGCTTTAAATATCGGTACAGAGTTTATAGAAGGGCAGCGTGTTACCACTCCAGACGTTATGCGCATAGTTGAGATGATTTTAAGCGGTGAGATTAACAAAGAGATCGTTTCACTTTTAAACTCGCATGGTGCAAAAGCGATCGGCGTCAGTGGTAAAGATGCTCATTTCATTAAAGCAAAACCAAAAAATTTCGAGAAATGGGGTTTAACAGGCAATATTACAGAAGTAAAAGCTGATGTTGTTCAAAACCTTATAGCTGAAGGTTTTATTCCTGTTATTGCACCTATTGCTGCAGGTGAAGAGATGGGACATCCAGGGTATAATATCAACGCAGACCTGTGTGCATCGTATGTTGCTAAAGCGATCGGTGCAAATAAAATCATTTTTTTGACAGATACTGAAGGGGTTCTTGATAAAGATAAAAACCTAATATCTAGCTTAACAAAACAAGATGTTGAAAATTTAAAAGCAGATGGTACGATACATGGTGGTATGGTTCCAAAAGTTGATGCTTGTTTAGAAGCGGTAGACGGCGGTGTACACAAGGCACACATTATTGATGGAAGACTAGAGCATTCTATGCTGCTTGAACTATTCACTTCAGAGGGTGTCGGTACACAAATTATGGAATATAAGGATACAAAATAATGAAGTATGAAGCTTTATTTGAAGATGAAGATAACATCTTCGGCGGTTCACCGAAATCTAAATTTATGGATGTAGTGTTTACTGCAAATAATGATGTTGTAAGGTATGATTTTAAGGTATGATTTAGAGCAGTTTGTTGAAAAAGTTGCTGCTATGGAATTAATGCTTGAAAAATATGTCGGTGATGATATAGATGCAGCAGTAAAACAATTTCAGTTTGAAAATTCAATGGATTGTGCAACAAAAGCAAAATCTCTTTTTGTTGAATTAACAGGTTCAATCGTTTCAAAAAGCGAATAAGTTGAAAATACTTTTACAAGTTTTTATCACACTAATCTTACTTTTTAGTGCTGCTTTTGCTGATCAATATACGGAAGTTCGAAAAATTTCCCTAAAAAAGGATCAGCAAAAGAAAATTCTTGTAAAATACGAAAACAAAGTAAAACTCTTTACATTTAGATGGACACTTTATGTAAATGACGGTTTAGTGATTTTACGCTCTTATGATGATCAAGTTGCTCAAAATGTTTTAAAGCTAAACCATAAAAACCAAAGCTTTCGAGTAGAACTAAAACCTCGGGGAGCAAGTAACTTTAATGTACCTTACATACTAGTTAAATTTAAAGAGTTTGATTATGAAAAACATGAAGCAAAGTTTGAACTTTATAATTTTAGTAATAGAGTTCAAGTCACTTTAGAAGAGTTGAAAAATTAGTAAAGACGAGAATAATGCATAGAGTAGAAGAACAGATTAGCAGATTAATTCAAGAGATAGACTATGATGAAGTAAGTCGTTTATTTGGTATGTTAAGTGGAGGAAAGCGTCTTCGTGCAAAGTTAGTTTTAAAAATTGCAAAAGGTCATGAGGATGCTCCACTCCTTGCAGCTATAGTTGAGCTTATCCATGCAGCTTCATTATTACATGATGATGTTATAGATGAAGCAATGACAAGGCGCGGACAAGCTTCGGTAAATGCAACAGAGGGAAGTAAAACGGCTGTAATGCTTGGAGATATCCTCTACTCAAAAGCGTTTACAGAACTCGTAGTGTTCGATAAAATGGTTGCACAGACTATTGCTGCATCTGTTACGGCACTTTCTAAAGGTGAGATGATGGATGTAAAAATGGCAGAGTCTTTTAACTCCGATGAGCAAAAATATCTTGACATGCTTTATTTAAAGACTGCAACACTAATCGAAGCTGCTGCTAAGGCAAGTGCTTTGCTTGTTGGGAAAAATGCTGCTACTCATGCTCTTTATGGAAAAAATCTAGGACTTTCATTTCAGATCATTGATGATATTTTAGATATAACTTCTGACGCGGCTACACTTGGAAAACCTGCAATGAATGACTTTGTAGAAGGGAAATGTACACTGCCGTATATCTATCTTTACCATGCTTTAGACGGCCAAGACAAACATCGTCTTGAATCGCTTCATGCAAAAGAGTTGTCCAATGAAGCGCAACTGGCAATTAAAGATGATCAAGAACTAGTACTAGAAACTATGATAAAGAGAAGTTATTAATTATGCATTACTTAATAGTTAGCCTTTCCCATAAAAACAGTGATGTTTGTCTCCGTGAGAAATTTACATATACGGATGACCAAAAAGAGACTTGTTTACAAAACCTTTTACAATGTGATGTGATCAGTGAAGCATTTATACTTGCTACATGTAATAGAGTGGAACTATACGGTTGTTGTAGTGATATTGACGGTGCATTAGAGCATATGTTGTATCTTTTAACTTCAAAATCAGGTCTTAGCAAAGAATTCATTAAAGAAACAGCAGAGATTGTAGATGATTCTAGTGCTATTCATCATCTTTTTGCAGTAGCATCCTCTATTGATTCTATGGTAGTTGGTGAGACGCAAATAGCAGGTCAATTAAAAGATGCTTTTAGATTTGCACAATCAAAAGGTTACTGTGAAGAAAAAATGTCTAGAGCGGTAGAACATGCTTTTAAAACTGCTGCAAAAGTGCGAAACTTTACAGAGATATCTTCTAAACCTGTTTCAGTTGCATCAGTGGCAATATCGCAAGTAAAAGAGAAAGTATCTAATCTTTCAGATAAAAAAGCACTTGTAATTGGTGTAGGTGAAATGAGTGAAATCTGTGCAAAACACCTAATCTCAGATGGGGTAGAGACTTATGTTACAAATAGAACAAAAGAGAAAGCACAACATCTAGCTACATCTTGCGGAGCAAAAGTGTATGAGTTTGGTGATCTACATAAAGCAGTAAATCAGTTTGATATCATCTTTACTGCAACAAGTGCACAGTACCCAATTATTACTAACGATCTTATCGAAGACGTAGTACATGAGCGTTTCTGGTTTGACTTGGCAATACCGCGCGATATTGAGATGACGCATAAAGAGAATATATATCTTTTTAGTATTGATGATATTAAAAATGTAGTGAGTGAAAATAAAGCTCAACG
>JARRNV010000236.1:0-3427 GCA_037384685.1 Sulfurimonas sp. | reverse complement strand
GCTACAATAAAAAAGACCCACATAGCTAGAAGTAAAATATACCAAGGCTCTGTTGTGAAGCCATAAAAAAGAGCTGAAATCGTACTAAAAGCAACTAAAGCATGTTGTATTACAAATTGTTTAGAAACTTTTTCTTGTTTTGTATGTACACGGGCTACTTTAAAATAGAAAAAGAGTAAAAAGAGTTCTATATAAACCATCGAGTTAAATCCTGAAATAAATTTTCAGAATTGTAACTAAATAGGTTTAAATTATGTTTATTATTTATAAACATTATAATAAACAGTTCTTTTATATTTGCTCTAAAGAATTAATTTTGTATAATTATTTTACTTTGATATGAAGGACATTTTATGCCGCAAGCCGGAGAAAAAGTATCAGCCAAACAACTTATAAATATTCAACGCTTAGTCTCTGAGTACTATATAAACAAACCAAACGTAAACGAAGAAACTCAACAAGTTAGCTTTGGAACATCGGGACATCGAGGTTGCGCTTTTAAAAAAAGTTTTAATGAAGAGCATATTTTAGCCATCACACAAGCACTGTGTGACTTTAGAAAAGCTAAAGGGATAAATGGAACACTCTTTATAGCAAAAGATACACACGCCCTTTCAACTCCCGCAGAGCTCACAGCACTGCAAGTACTTGTAGCCAACGGTGTAGAGTGTAAAATTGCACAAAATGATGGATATACACCAACACCTGTACTCTCTTTTACAGTTATAGAAGCGAACAAAGAGTCTAAAGAGCTCTGTGACGGGATCGTGATCACTCCATCACACAACCCTCCACAAGATGGCGGTTTTAAATACAATATGCCAAATGGTGGTCCAGCTGATACTGACGTAACTTCAGTGATCGAAAACTCTGCAAACGAGTACCTCAAAAATGCTCTGACAGGAGTGAAAAGAGTTTCTGTTGAAGAGGCACTTTCAAAAGTTCAAGAGTTTGATTTTATCACCCCGTATGTTAAATCACTTTCAGAGATCATCGATATGCCACTGCTACAAAAAAGTACCCTTAAAGTGGGTGTCGATCCACTTGGTGGTTCAGGTATCGAGGTGTATAAAAAGATCAACGAGATCTATGGTTTAAATTTAGAGATCATCAACGACAAAGTTGATCCAACTTTTAGTTTTATGACCCTTGATCACGACTGTAAAGTGAGAATGGATTGTTCATCTGCTCATGCGATGGCTTCACTCATTGCACTTAAAGATCAGTTTGATCTTGCATTTGCCAACGATCCTGATTTTGACAGACACGGAATAGTAACTAAAAGTGTCGGACTTATGAATCCAAACCACTACCTCTCAGTAGCGATCTGGTACCTTGCACAAAACAGAAACGAGTGGAGTCCATCACTTAAAATAGGAAAAACTTTAGTTTCCAGCTCTATGATTGATCGTGTTGTCGCTTCCCTTGGCAAAACACTCTATGAAGTGCCAGTTGGATTTAAATGGTATGTTGATGGGATGAGTAAAGGGAAGATCGCTTTTGGCGGAGAAGAGAGTGCGGGTGCATCATTTTTACGTTTTGATGGCAGACCATGGAGCACAGACAAAGATGGAATCATTTTAAATCTTTTAGCTTTTGAGATCACTGAAAGACTCAAAAAAGATCCAGGTATACTTTACAAGGAACTTGAAAAGGAGTTTGGTCGTTCATACTACAAACGCAGTGATGCGCCAGCATCAGTAGAACAAAAAGCAAAACTAAAAAAACTTTCCCCTAACGATGTCACATCTAAAACACTTGCTGGAGAAGATATACTCGATGTATTTACAAATGCTCCTGGAAATAATCAACCTATCGGTGGTTTAAAGGTCACAACAAAAAATGGTTGGTTTGCAGCTAGACCATCAGGGACAGAAGATATTTATAAGATCTATGCAGAAAGCTTTATCTCAAAGGAGCATTTAGAGAGTATTTTAGCTGAAGCAAAAGAGTTAGTTCTTAGTGTAATCAGCTAAAAGACTTAATCTTCAGGAAAAACTCTCCTAAATTTTTTAGAGAATAATTCGGTGGATAGATATGCTTAACCTCTTCACTTTTAACTATATTTATAGTAATTGAAATTTATATTATTAGCGAATAAAAAGCCCACCTACATTGTACAAGATGTCTGCAGAAAACTCTATACGTCTATCGTTTCCATTCATATCAGATGATTCCAATACTCCTTGATGTTCGATGGCAACTGAATAAATCAAACGTCTTTTTTCAAAGTCAATTTTTACATGACTTGGACTTGCAAATTTATCGTTAAAATCAATAAGTGTCTGTTTATCTTTTCCATCAAGATTTGCACTATATATTTTATCTGTTGGTCCATATAATTTTATTGTTTGCTACATCGAGTGCTATACCACTTGCCTGAGGAGAATATGCAATTAGTCTCAAACCAAGACCATCCAAGCTACTCATATATATTCCATTACCTGATGGATCAGCAATATAAAGTTTGTTGTGTACATAGTCAATGGCTAAACTACCACTCCCTTTAAGGCGATGCTGTATGATAGTTCGATGATTGATACCATCAAGTGTTGTATAACCCACTTTACCACTTAATTCTCCATTTTCTTTTTCCCATCCGCTCCAATATATACGATCATTTTTTGCATCTATAAACATATATCTAAGGTTGGCTACGTTTGTTTCAAGTATTTCAACGTTTCCACCATTTGCATCAGATTTATATATTTTATTTTCTCTACTCTTGATCCAATAAATATTCCCATATTTATCAGAGCATACTTCACTTAAAGGTATCCCTAAATCAAGTACTTTCTTTCCTTCAGAGAGTGCATTTTTATAAGCAGCATATACATAACCTCTATATTGTGTTGCTTCATTATTGCTATTTATTGAACTTGTCCAATAAACATCGTATAGAGTGTTTTGTATCCCACTATTTACTACATTTGAATTATTATTGCTATTATTTTTATAAGGTATATTTGCCAAAGCAATTTTTTCATTTTTTATTAAATGCTCTAGTGTAGTAATCTTACTCTTTTGATTATTTTTATAATATGCAATGACTTTTTGCTTAAAAGATGAAGAGTTATAAAATGGACCTAAAGGTATACTGGCTAGTTTTTCAAATGAGTCATAGTCATTTTTTTCTATTGAATTGAGTAAATGTTTCGACAATAATAAAAGTATATGATTATACTTTTTTTCTAATTCTCTTAACGATTTAAGATAAAGCAGTACGTCTTCTTTTTTATGTTTAGTCTCTTTATCTAGCAAAAACCCTTTTGTTATAAGTCTTTTTGTCTCTAACGCATAGATCTCATTATGTTCTTTAATATCTGAATAGTCTATATATTGTGAAAAGATATTTTCAGCTTGAAATAATGGTGTAGCAAGTTTTGAATATATAGTCGGATATGTCTCAGCTCTTAAAAAAGTAATA
>JARRNV010000235.1:1315-3683 GCA_037384685.1 Sulfurimonas sp. | reverse complement strand
TGGTAAGCATTACTAGTTGTTAAAAATACAAAAAAGAAAAAGAGTATAAAAATTTTTAAAAGTTTTTGCATGGAAAAATTTCCTTAATTATTTTGTATTATTTTTTACTTCTTGATCATCTCTTTCATCATAAGTCATATGTGCTAAAGCGGCATCTTCGACTTTACCATCTATATAAGCTTTGAAGTTGATCTCGTGTACATTTTCCTCTTTGAGGTTATGAGTGATTGTCTCTTTACCATTATAGTCTGCTTTGTCTTTCTCTTCAACCATCCATCTTATCTGTTCTATCTCATCTTCTCTTGGTTCATCAATATTGAGAATAGCTTTACATTGACCCTCTTCTTTTGAAACATAGTCAGTCATAATATCTTCCACTTCAAGATAACGTTTAAGTTCGCTTATAGCATACCCTTCACTTTCACTATCTGCTACATAACAATGAACGTGAGCATATTTGTAGATGTTGTCCTCTTGAATATTTACAGTCATTGTTAGACCGTCTTCTGTGATGTTGTCATCTATTGGATTGTCTGAGAGTATATCTTTGTCTGCCGTGTCATTATTTTTTACAAATGCCCAAACTACTTGTGATTTTTGAGTATCTGTGAGTTCTGTTTTTGCTACCCATGCATCGTTTTCATACACTTCCACTTCCGCCGTAAAGGTAAGTACATCTGTTATATCTGCTTGTTTTTCTACATCTACACTTAAGTTTGTAACTCGGACTTTATTGTAAACCGGTTTTTCTATTTTAAGTTTTGCAACTTCTGCTGCCGTAACACCACCGTTACCTGAGGCGGTATCTACATTTGGTGCTTTTAGATGTATGCCACTTCCATCAACGGTAAGTACACTGCCGCCACATTTTAGGCTTATTCCATCTTGGGCTACGATCTCAAATGTACCCGTTGTATGTTTTTCACTATTTGATTTTACGTGATACGCACCAACGACATCGAGTCTATAGTCTTTTCCTACTTGAACAAACAGATTACTTAAAAATTTTTCTTTTACATCTTTGTGGACATATCTGTGTAAGATCCCTTTTACACGGGTAATCATATCTTTTTCTACAATGGTTTTTTTCGTTTCTTGTACAACTGTGTTGTAATCTTTAAGGACAAATAGCTCTTTATCTTCTTTGATCGTATGTACTTCTTCTTTTTCAACCGTCTTTATATCGTTTGCTTGAATTTGACGGGTAGAGTCATTTCCTACTACTTGGTTATAGTTGTTTTTTGTAGTGTCAAATGTATCGTTACCGACTATAGTTTGCATATCATGATCAGTAACAGCTTTATAATCGTTTTTCACTTCGATCTCATGATCTCTTTGGGCACGGAAGTAGAGGTTTTCTTCCCCTTGTTTATCTTCAAAACTGATCTCATTATAGCCCATCTCTTCTTCGTATGCAGGAAGTGAGTGTGTACGGATATAAGACTTTGTTTTATCTTTTGGAAGATTGTAAGGGAGCTTATTTTCACCGTTATAGAGTGAACCCATGATTATAGGTTTATCTATATCGCCATTGACAAAACTTACTAATACCTCTGAGTTTACACGTGGTAAAAATTGTGCACCGTATCCATCACCGTTATAAAAACTAGAGAGTCTTACGTAACATGAAGTTGCATGATTCTCTTCAAAGTGAAAAAGAACTCTAATGCGCCCTTTTTCATCTACATCTATCTCGTTTGCATGTTCACTACTCTCTTTTACACCGCTAGAGACTATAGCTGTTTGTACAGAGTTTATTCTTGGCTTAGGGGTTACTTGGAGAGGTTTATAGTTCACCTCTTTAGGAATCGCTTCAAAATGTACTTCATACTCTAACTCGTCACTAAAATCTTCAGCTTCTATATACTCCTCTAACGCATTAGGTGAAACTACTTTATAGTGACACTTTAGTACTATGACATCAAAGTTTTTCATTGCTCTTTCGTCATGAAGCCCTATAGCTATACCGTCATGAACAAAAAGTTCTTGGGAATTTCCCTCTATTATTCTTGTTTGAGCATGGTTTGCGTGTGCATCTATTTGCGTATATCTTTTAAGGTCTTTAAAAAGAGATTCATCAAGAGTATTTAGTTTGTCTCTGAGGGTGTGTGTCTGCAAGTGGCTTCGGAGTTGTTTTGTAGTGTTGTTGTCTTTTAATACTTCTGCATCAAGAGCACTTCCAAATTCTGTTTTCATCTCTAATGATGGTTTATCTTCATCATAATAATCTTCGAGTGTATTTGTAGGAAAAAATCTTTTCGAGAGATTAAAATCAGCTACTGCTGAGTGTTCTACAACTTTACAATGTTCACTGAGATCACAGAGTGTAAATAAAAAAGGATCATTTAGAAAATCTTTATTATCTTCA
>JARRNV010000235.1:0-1299 GCA_037384685.1 Sulfurimonas sp. | reverse complement strand
TCTTCACACAGCATGGTTATAAACTCTAAATCACTTTGTTTGTACTGGGTTGTATATTCTCTTGTTGGAATCTTTTCACTGTCTATCTTATTTTCAATTTTAATATGTAAGAGAGAACTATATCTATTGAGAACTTCTGTGATGATGTCGCACGCTTTTTTATCATGATAGATCTCGTAGCGTTGATTAAATTGTAGGTAATATAGTGGAGATACTACATGAAGTTTATACATGTACTTGGATGCTACAACGGAATCTTCCGTAGCCTTATATATCTTTGCATATATAACTTTTTCTTGAAATGAATTCTCATCACTAATAGTTATTTTAACATCTGTATCTACGATCTCTTCTATATTTATAGAGTGCAGAGATACAAATGAAAGTTCAAATTCATAGGGTTTTCCTACTTCACTTGTCCCATCTAATCTATAGACATTGAAACTTTCATTACTTAAGTTTTTAACAGTTATTTTTGTAACTATTTTTTGGTTTATCTTGTTTGTAAGATCTTTAATCGTTTTTGCAGAATTCATTAGTGAAGCAGTACTAGACATCATAATACCTTTTTCTATAAAATTAAGTTTAAAAAATAACTAATTTGATTTTTCAGAGTTAATTTTATGCTTTACAGGGATTACCCCTGTAAAGTGTTATGCCATTTTACTGACACCTAATCTCCAGTCATCTTCACCAGATGTTGAAGCAATTTCATGTCTCCATGTAATTTTTCTATATGCGAAAGATACTTTTTCCATAGGAGCAACTTGTGAAGTAGCATCACCAGCTTCTAATCCCATTTCAGAAGAGATATCTACGATAACTGCATCTTCTAAAACCATAGTAAAGTAATGCTCTGGTTTTCCTTCATAAGAAGTTCTATACCATTTCATCTCTACTTTTGTAAGTGTTTCACCTTTAGTTAATGCGTTGTATAAAAGTGGTGAAGACTTATCGAAAAGTTTAGTAACAACTAAAGGTTCGTGAACTCTTTGTCCAGACGGTTGTCCAGACTGTGGATCTCTAGGAATTTTAATTGTATGTTTAAACTCTTTTACAAGTGCTTCATTCTCGTGACCTTCTTGGTAAGAATTTCCTACCGATTCTGGTGTAAAGGCACCTTCAGTCATTAGACCTTGTGTGCTACCCTCAATTGAAATAAAAATTGGATTATTCATTCTTTTTTTCCTCCGAATTAAATAATAGATAATAATATATAGGATTTTTAGTTAAAATTAGTTTAAATATAAATTATTTACAACAAAATTAAATAAATGTATATTTTATAACCTGTTTTAA
>JARRNV010000234.1:0-4593 GCA_037384685.1 Sulfurimonas sp. | reverse complement strand
GACGAAATGCAAAATATTTAAATGCTTTAATAGAAAATATTTTTGACCCATTGTTAGTGATAGATCAAAAAGGTATTATCCAGTACACTAATGCAAATGCCTCCGAACTTTTTGGCTACACAACCGCAGAGTTTAGAAACCAAAATATAAATATGATCGTTCCTGCCCCTCATCATGATCAACATGATCAATATTTAGCTAATTATACAACTGAACATCGTACCGTTTTAGGACACAACAGAACACTGCACGCTATTACAAAAGACAAAAAGCTTATACCTGTCTCTATTGCCGTTACAAAAGCATCTATAGAAGGTAAAGTATATTTTGTAGGAGTTGTACGGGATTTACGAGATATAAAAGCATTAGAGTTGCAAAACAAAAAACAAACGGAACTTTTACAACAACAATCAAAACTTGCTGCAATGGGTGAAATGATAGGAGCGATAGCTCATCAATGGAGACAACCTCTTAATGAACTTAGCATACGGGTTCAAAAACTAAAATATGCTTTTATGAAAGAACAGATAGATGAAAACTACATTGATAACTTTATAGAAAAAAACAAAACTACCATTGAGTTTATGAGTCATACTATAGATGATTTTAGAAACTTTTTTAGAATAGATAAAGAAAAAAGAAAGTTTGACATTCTTACAACAATAGAGGAGACACTAAAACTGCAAAATGCTCAACTTCAAAACCATCATATATCTACAACAGTAGAGGGTGATACATTCTCTGTATATGGTTTTCAAAGGGAGTTTCAACAAGTACTTTTAAATATTTTTTCCAATGCAAAAGACAAGTTTACAGAAAAACACATAAGAGATCCACACATTACGATCAAACTAAATAAAGGTAGTATTACGATCCAAGATAATGGTGGAGGAATCGATAAAGAGGTACTTCCTAGAGTATTTGAACCTTATTTTACTACTAAAGAACAAGGAAGCGGAACAGGAATGGGACTATACCTTGCAAAAATAATTATAGAAGATAATATGCAGGGCAAAATTTCAATAGCTAATAAAGATGATGGTGTAATGTTAAGTATTGTGCTAAAATATTCTAACGAAAACAAGGAAATAGCTCATGGCTGATTTATATTTATTAAAAAAATTTTCCAATCCTTTGTCTGTGCTATATGTAGAGGACAATGAAGAATTACGATCTTCTTTTTTAGAATACTTAAAAAGTTTTTTTGGTGCAATCACTGTATGTGAAAATGGTCAAGATGGTTTAGAAAAATTCAAGCAAAATAAATATGATATTGTTATTACCGATATAAATATGCCCAAAATGAATGGGCTGGATATGTCAAAAGAGATAAAAGAAATAGCTCCGAGTCAACATATCATAATTATTTCTGCTTATAAAGATATTGAAAATTATATTGAGGCGATTAAAATTGGTATAGATGGCTACATTTTAAAACCAATCGAATATAATCAAGTCAATAATATTCTCCTTAAAGTTGCTAAAAACCTTCATAACCTTAGAGAAAATCAATTATACAAGGAACATTTAGAACATTTAGTTCAAGAACAAACTAAAGAGCTTAAAAGACACTACATTACCGATCAACTTACCGGACTCTACAATAAAACTCATTTAGAGGATCTCCTTGCTCAAAACAAAGAGGGTAATACTTTAATTTTATTAAATGTTGATAACTTTAGTATTATTAATCATAACTTTGGTTTCTCTATAGGGGACCAGTTTTTAGAAAGTGTAGCTACCCACCTCAAAAAATTTCAAAAAAACAATTTCCTTTTACATAGACTTCAAGGAGATGAATTTGCTTTTGTTTGCAAAGGTGTAGAGATTGAAAAAGCGATTGACCTTGCTAAAGAGATAAAAGCTTTTTCAGTAAATAATGAATTTAAATGTAAACTTATTACATTAACACTCACTTTTACTTTCGCCATAAATGGATCCAAAACTGAAGATGTTTTAAAAAATGCCTCCTTAACCATGCAAGAAACTCGTCAAAATTCTAAAAATACTATAGCTGTATATACAAAAAACTCTCTTTTTGAACAGCAGCAAAAAAACAACCTTAAAAATATTGAAGAGGTGAAGTGGTGTATACGTGAAAAATCATTTCAAATACTGTTTCAACCTTTACAAGAGATTCAAACTCAAAAAATTAGAAAGTATGAAGCATTATCACGAGTAATAGGACGTGATGGTGAGATCGTCATGCCAAATGACTTTTTACCTACATTGTCTATTACAGGATTAATTACAAAGTTTACTAGAATAGTTATTCATAAAGCATTTGAAAAATTAAGTGGTACTAATTATGTCATAACTATCAATATAACTTCTCAAGATCTAAAAGAAAATTATTTAGTTACATATTTAGATGAATCTGAATTTATTAAACAGTTTCAAGATTTTAAAGAGCTAGGATATAGAATTGCTATTGATGACTTTGGAACAGAACATTCGAATTTTGCCCGTTTACTTACTTTTAAACCTGATTTTATCAAAATTGACGGTAGCTTTATTAAAAATATTGTAACCGATCCAAACTCTAAAGAGATAGCAAAAGCGATTACGAACTTTGCTCATAATATCGGTTGTAAAGTTGTAGCAGAATTTGTTGCCGATGAAGATATATATAATACTGTAAAAGAATTAAATGTAGACTTTGCACAAGGGTATTATATACGTAAACCTGAAGCTGAATTTGAGATGAAATAAACAAAGGAGTAAAGATGAAATTTAAAACTATAGAAAAGATCTTGTATGTTGAAGACGAAAAAGCTATTCAAGATGAACTTTCTGAAGTTATTGAAAACTTTTGTGAAACATTATATCGTGCCGATGATGGTTTTCAAGGTTTAGATCTTTATAAAAAATATAATCCTGAAATTGTAATTACTGATATTAAGATGCCTATAATGGATGGTATAAAAATGGCCAAAGAGATTAGAAAGATAAATCCTGATGCTCACATAGTCTTTACAACTGCTTTTAGTGATATAGAATACTTTCAAGAGGCTATAGAGTTACAAGTTGAAGGCTATATTTTAAAACCTATTAATTTAGAAGCTTTAGAGAAAAAAATATTATCAATTATTGATTCTATTACCTTAAAAAAAGAGCTACATGAAAAAGAACAAATGCTAGTCCATACTTCGAAACTTGCGGCAATGGGTGAGATGATCGGCAACATTGCTCATCAATGGAAACAACCTTTAAGTGTCATATCTATGTCAGCAAATAACGTAAAAGTAAGATATGAATTGGGAGAAAATATTACAGTGCAAGACACCATAGATTTTGCAGATAAAACTTTACAACAGGTACAGTTTTTATCGCAAACTATTGATGATTTTCGTCAATTCTTCACCCCTCTTGATAATCAGCGAATCTATAATCTTAGTAAATTTATTAACAAGTGTATAGATTTAGTTAGTGCTTCTTTTGATTCAAATACAATTAAAGCAGTCAAAGAGATTGATGCTAAAATAGACACATTTGGTGATCCAAATCAATTGATACAAGCCATTATAAATATTTTAAACAATGCGAAAGATGCACTAAAAAATGCTCAAAACATTCGAGAAAAACTTGTTTTTATCGTTTCTGCAAAAGAAAGCAATAATAACCTTATAATTTCAATTAAGGATAATGCAGGAGGAATTCCAGAAAATATTTTACCAAGAATTTTTGAGCCCTATTTTACAACAAAAGATCATGAAGGTGGCAGTGGTTTGGGGTTATATATAACTCATACTATTATTACCAATAACCTCAAAGGAACTATTAGAGTAGAAAATGAAGTGTTTGATTATGAAGGGGAAACTTATAAAGGAGCAAAATTCACAATAACGCTTCCTCTGGCTGAAAATATATAAAGTTATCAGTTCACTGCTGTTTTTACTTTGTTTCTGCCTGTTTGTTTCGCTTCATAAAGTGCTTGATCAACCGTGTTAAAAAGTTTTTCTATATCCATACCGTTTTGAAACTCTGATACACCAAAACTTGCAGTTATCTTTAACTCTGCAAGTGTAGTCTCTTCAATTGTTTTTCTTATCTTATTTGCTAAAAGTGTAGCACTTGTACCCACAGTATCGACTAAGATTGCAAACTCTTCCCCACCCCAACGGAAAATATAATCGTCTTGACGAAGATTTTCTTCTAAAAGCTGTGCAAATTCACGCAGTAGTTGATCACCTTTGTCATGTCCATAAGTATCGTTTACCGATTTAAAATGATCAATATCTGCTAATATAAGTGAAAATACTTTACTGTTTTTCTCAAAATCTTCAAGTTTTTGTTGTACTACTTCAGTATATTTTCGTCTGTTGTAAAGCTTTGTAAGTGTGTCTGTATATACTTGAGATTGAAGTTGTTTCTCTTTTTCCATCTGTTTTGTAATATCTCTACTTATACTTACATAGTAAAGAGGATTTCCATCATCGTCAGTAATAGTGCTAATATCTTTTTTGTCATAAAAAAGTGTACCGTCTTTTTTTCTACTTATAAAAACATCGCTAAACTTCCCTTTTGAAAGGATGGACTGCCACATTCGTCTATAAAACTTTTTATCCTGAACGTCAGATTTTAAAATACGGG
>JARRNV010000233.1:0-3719 GCA_037384685.1 Sulfurimonas sp. | reverse complement strand
GCAATACCATCACGAGCAGCAGCGTAAATGATTGGGAAATCTAATTGGTCATCAGTAGCATCCATATCTGAGAAAAGGTCAAACATCTCATCTACAACACGTTCTGGCTCTGCTGAAGGTTTATCGATCTTATTAATAACTACGATTGGTTTTTTACCGAGTGCTAACATCTTCTTAACAACAAACTTAGTTTGAGGCATAACACCCTCATACGCATCAACAAGTACTAAAACACCATCAACCATTTTAAGTACACGTTCAACTTCTCCACCAAAGTCAGCGTGACCCGGAGTATCAATAATGTTAACTTTATGATCTTTATATCTGATCGCCGTGTTTTTAGAAAGAATCGTAATACCACGCTCTTTTTCTAAAGCGTTACTATCCATTGCTCTTTCATCATGTTGTTCATGGTCACCGAATGTACCAGATTGCTCTAAAAGCCCGTCAACTAAAGTAGTTTTACCGTGGTCAACGTGTGCAATAACTGCAATGTTTCTAATCTTTTGCAAGTGTGTTCCTTTATACAGGGTAAATATTTTCGCGATTATACCCAAATTTATGTTATAAGCTCCTATAAAATATGTTATACTTACCTATTAGCAGGACTCTGCTTTTCTTTATGCAACTACTAAAATAGATAATTTTTAACTTTTTCTTTTAATAATCAAATAATAAATACATTTAGAAAGAAGATTATGCAAAAATTCCAATATCCAAAAATATTAGAAAAAATATTTGAGAATCTTAATAAACTAGATATAAAACCTGTAATCATTGGTGGCTATGTAAGAGATTTTTTACTCGGTATCAAATCAAAAGATATAGATATTGAACTTTACAATGTAGAAAATATAGATATTTTAGAAAATTTGCTTCAAAAATTTGGCTCCGTTAATGAAGTGGGAAAATCTTTTAATGTGATTAAACTCTGTATTGATGATCTTGATCTTGATTTCTCACTCCCACGCATTGACAGTAAAATAGCTAAAGGACACCGTGGATTTAAAACTACTGTAAATTCTCATTTAGATTTTAAAACTGCTACAAGCCGACGTGATTTTACGATCAATGCAATAGGGTATGATGTTGTAGAACAAAAACTGCTTGATCCTTTTGGTGGCATAGAGGATCTGAAGAATAAAGAACTAAAAGCTGTAGATATAGAAAAATTCGGTGAAGATCCGTTAAGAGTTTTTCGCGCGATACAATTTGCTTCAAGATTTGATCTTGAGATCGATAAAGATTTGTTAATACTATGTGAAAAGATCGTAAAAAACAATCAAATCTCCTACCTTTCCAAAGAGCGTATATATATAGGATTTTCAAAGAGTTTGAATTCCTCACTTACAAAGAGTTTTTGGAAACTATAAACTTGTTAGATCACAAAGAAAAATTTCAAAACAACCTAACTAACAAACAACTTCTAATCACAATGTTTACACTACTTACTTCAAGGTTTGATCTCAGTCAGCTTGATTCTTTTTTACACCGTTTATGTGACGACAAGGGGATTGTTCATACAGTAACAAATATACATAATTTTTTTAAATCCCCCAATTATACTTTGGCAATGAGAATCGATAAAACAATATTGACTGCTTATCTAAAAGGGATGGAGATAGAAAATTATAAAGTAATAGTAAACGCCGTAGAGCCTAAAATAAAAGGTAAGGATCTTATAGCTTCAGGATTACAACCCTCAGAGGATTTTGGAAAAATTTTACAACAAAAATATCAAGAGCAAATCGCCAATCTTTTAGTGTTTTAATACATCAAGTTTGTTATGTACTGCTGAAATAGTTTGTATATTTACTATCGCTGTTTCAATCGCTTTTTTAATTCTTGTTTCATTAATCTGCTTGTTTTCATTATCACAATGCTCAATAATAGGTTGATACACTTCCATAAACTTTTGAATAAGCTCAATAGTTTCGAGGTTTATACATTTTGAGCTCGCTATAAGAATAATGAGATCAAAAGCTTTTTTCTTCTTGGTATCCATATCATCAACTTTTAAATAATACTCACCTTTATCATTTACGGGATTTGTAAGCCTTTTTAAAACCTCATTGATTCCATCCATACTAACCTCAAAGTCAGTTATTTTGTTTTTCACATAAAGCCTCATATCGCTAATATTCATTTTAGCAATTTTTTCAGATATATGGGGATTTACAATCTCTTGGGTGTCGTTTTTTGACTTTTTTACCAAAATTTTTCGTAACATGGTCTTACCCTTTTGAAACCTTTGAGCTATCTATCTCGATAACTGTGTGAACATTGCCTCTTGGTTTAAAATCAGCAGTCAACTTTAAGTATTTTGGTTTAATTTTATTATATATTGTATCATAAATTTCATTTGCAGAGTTTTCATGCGAAATATAACGCCCCATAAATGAATTAATATAGAGTTTTAAAGCTTTTAACTCTACAACATATTTATCCGGAGTATATTCAATATACATAGTTGCAAAATCAGGATAGCCACTTCTTGGACACAAAGCCATAAATTCAGGCAACGTTACTTTAATCAAATACTCTTTATCGTGCTCGTTAGGCCAAATCTCCATATCTTTTTCAACATCAAATTCTTTAATCTCTTTTTCGCCGTATTTCATCTATTTATTTTCACCTTTTTCATAAAATTTTTCAACTTCTGACAAATATTTTCCCTGGACAAAGTCTATATTTAACTCTTTTGCTAAATTATAACTCTCTTCGTCTTCAATATTTTTTATCCAGCTTTTTATTTTTTTATCATGAGCCATTATATTAAATCCGTCTAGGACACTTTTATTTTTATCCAGCTTTTCAAAACGTGAATAGTAAGTATCAAAGCGTATATACTCTATTTGCAGTTCACGAAGATATAAAAAGCTTGTATGAATTGATCCTACTCTATCGATCCCTACAGAGATATTATATTCTTTTAATGAGTTAATTATAGAGTTGTACCTGTTTGTGTGTGAATAGTATTCCATCTCATACAAAACAAAGATGATTTGCATATCTTTTTTATCTCTCATAATCTCTTTTACTTTAGATAAAAATTTCTCATTTCTCAAAGATGTTGGAAAAATATTCACAGCTATTTTCGTTTGTTTGTTACACACTAAAGCTATTTGTTCTAAAACCATAAGATCAAACTCAACCCCAAGTCCCAGTTTATTGATAATTTTAATAAATGTTTTTGGAAAAATATATTTTCCGTTATATCCTTTGAGTTTTACAAAACACTCCTGAAAATTTTCATCATCACCCATAACTTCTTGAGAGCTAATGACCAAATCACTCTCTTTAATAGCCCTAATGACCAGTGTTTCTAGCTCATTTGGATCGATACTCTCATCTTTAGATCGCTCTTTGAGTTCTTTTGTATTTTCTTGAATTTCAAAAAGATTTTCAACAAGATAGTCTAAATTTTTTGAATAGTTTGTATCTGTTATAGCACCTGAAATTTTTACTTCTATATCGCCGACTTTAAACTCCGCTGCTTTTAAGCACATAAGATCAAGAATAGTTTTATAATCCTTTTGAAATCCTTCAAATCCGAGTATAAAATCACCCCCTTTTAAATGTCCGATGGGGAAACCTTCTATATTTTCACTCTTTAGGTATCGTACTATCCACCCCCCTACTTCCTTTAAAACTTTGTCTCCGTTTTTTATTCCGTAAAGATTATTTATATCGTTAAGATTATCTACACTTACCAAGAT